>DAORIO010000001.1:0-49056 GCA_035438585.1 Minisyncoccota bacterium
CTAGATATTCTTTTATATAAAAAACAAAATGAGGGGCTTTTATTTTTATATTGTCTTGCTCTTTCCAGATTACTTTTTCAGCAAGTGCTGTTAAATATTCTTCTTCTGTTATAAAGCCAAGCTCTTTCATTCTTTTTAAAACAAAATTTTTTCTATTTTCTAGATCTTCTAAATGGCTTCCATAAGGAGAATAGTATGTTGGAGCTTGGGGGATAGCTGCTAAATATGCTGATTCTGCCAGAGTTAAATCAGCTGGTTCTTTTCCAAAAAAAGATTTTGAAGCTTCTTGTATTCCGTATATATTTCCATAAGGAAGTTCATTAAGATAGGTTTCAAGAATTTGGTCTTTTGTCATCTCTTTTTCTATTTTATACGCAAGCATCCATTCTTTTATTTTTCTGGAAATTTTTTTTTCACTTGTTAGAACACTGTTTTTTATTAGTTGTTGGGTTATTGTAGATCCCCCTTGAGTGCTTCCTCCTGTAATATTGTTAAAAATAGCCTTAAGTGTTCTATCTATTCTAACTCCGTTGTGGTTGTAAAATTCTGAATCCTCTACAGCAACAACTGCGTTTTTAATATTTGTACCCATTTGTGTAAAAGGTATAACTGTTCTTTTAAGTGATTCGTGGATATCAAAAAGAACAATTTCTCCTGTTCTGTCGTATATTTTTGTAGATTTAACAATTTTCCTCTCTTCAAAAGATTTTAAATCTGGTATTTTTATTGTTGCTATTGTTATAAAAATAAAACCAGCAAAAATTAACCCTCCCCCAAGTATAAAAAATATAGTATTTCTAACCCAGTGCTTTTCTAAATGACGCTTTAAATGGTTTTTCATAATGTTTATTAATGATATCACGGACTATTATCAAATTTAACTAAAAAATGATAAAGTATTACATATGTCAGACAACAACTTAGACGAAATATTAACAAGGGGTGTGACAGGGGTAACTGTAAAAGAGAGTCTTTTTAAAAAACTTCAGTCTGGTAAAAAATTAAGAATAAAACTCGGTATTGACCCAACAGGGCCATCTATTCACTTAGGTAGAGCAATTCCTCTTAGAAAACTAAGAGATTTCCAAAAAATGGGACATAAGGCGGTGTTGGTTGTAGGAGATTTTACCGCCCTTATAGGAGACCCGTCAGATAAGCTAGAAAAGAGGCCAATGCTTACAAAGGAGTCTGTGAAAGAAAACATGAAAGCCTATAAAAAAATAATAGGTAAAATTTTAGATATTAAAAAAACAGAATTTGTATATAACTCAAAATGGTTAGCTAAATTAAAATTTGGGGAAATTGTTGAACTTGCAGAAGCTTTTTCTGTTTCACAAATGATAGAAAGAAGAAATTTTAAAGACAGAATTGAAAAAGGGTTAGAAATTTCACTGCGTGAATTTATGTATCCACTCATGCAGGGCTATGATAGCGTTGCTATAAATTCAGACGTAGAGCTTGGTGGATTTGATCAACTTTTTAATTTACACGCCGGACGTACAATTCAAAAACATTTTAAAAAGGAAGAGCAGGACATTATGACAACCGAAATGCTTTTAGGAACTGATGGTAGAAAAATGTCTACAAGTTGGGGAAATGTTATTTTTATAACAGATGAACCAAAAGATATGTTTGGTAAAATTATGAGCATAAGAGACGAAATGATTGTAGATTATTTTAGACTTACGACAGATGAAAAGTTAGAAGAAATAGAAAATATAAAATCTGCTTTAGAAAAAGGAGCGAACCCAAAAGATTATAAGATTAGGCTTGCATATGAAATTGTAAAACTTTATCACACGGATGAAGATGCGAAGGAAGCAAGAGAAAGTTTCACTAGTGTTTTTTCTGGTGGAGGTATTCCAAAAGATGCACCGACGTATAAATTGAGAGAAGGGGAGACTATTATAGAGAGTCTGTTTAATGCAGGAATAGAATCTAAAACTGAGCTAAAGCGCTTGATTGGAGCGGGTTCAATTAAAAATCTCGATACAGAAGAAATGGTAAAAGATTGGAATGAGCCTACTAAAAAGGGAACTTATAAAATAGGAAAACATAGATTTCTTAAGATAATATAAAAAAAAACCAGCATTGCTGGTTTTTTGTTTATCTAAAATCTATATTCTAATTATCTAAATTCTAGCCTAGCTTTCTTCTTCTTCGTTTTCAAAATCAAAATCTTTGCCACCAAAATCGCCAACAGATTCTTCTGATTCTTCCAAGAGTGGGTCATCTTCAATCCCTGCTTCTACTGCCAAAACCTCATCTAGCGCCCCTTCTGTTTCTTCCTCTTCTTCGTCGTCATCATCGCTTACAATATGAAAACCAGAAGGTATAACTTCCTCTATATCTTTTTCGAAAAACTCATCTTCTTGATCTGCTCGTGCCATATTTTTTAAAAATAAATTTATTTGCTATTAAGATAATAGTTTTATACAAAATAAATAAAAAAGATGCAACTTTTTTAACAAGGGGAAAAACTAAATTTTTTTAAATCCACCAGCAACGGCGATGGCGATAGCGTCTATTTCGTCGTCTAGTATTTTTTTATCAGGCAAAATAAATATTTTAGAAACCATTTTATAAATTGCTTCTTTTGAAGCGTGTCCGTACCCTGTAATAGAGAGTTTTATTTCTGGTGGAGTCATTTCGACAATTTCTATATTATTTTTCCTAGCTAAATATTTTATAACTCCACGTACTTCAGACACCGCCATCGCTGTTTTTTGGTTTTTTACGATAAAAAGATTTTCAATAGAAATTAATTCTGGTTTAAATTTTTCGATTATTTTTTCAAGACCCGTTGCAATACTAAAAAGTCTGTCAGAAAATTCTTCTTTTTTGTCACTTCGAAGACAATCTGAAAAAAGTAGCCTTGGTTTGTTTGCGTTTTCGATTACAGCTACGCCGAGTCTTTCATAACCAGGATCAATCCCTAGAATAATTTTAGGAGAATGTTTAGATATTTTCATCTTCTAGATATTTTTTTCCACTGGCGGTTATTGTTCTGCCTCGAGGGGTTCTTTCAATAAAACCAATTTGCATTAAGTACGGTTCCACAACGTCTTCAAGAGTTTCGTCTTCTTCTTGCAGAGAGGCTGAAAGAGTTTTTAATCCGACAGGGCCACCATTAAATTTATTTTGAAGAGTTTTTAAAAATTCTCTTTCAGTTTTTCCAAGCCCACGATTGTCTATTCCCAAGAGACGCATTGCGTCATCAATAGTACCTTTGTCCATCTTGGTTTTTTTTACTTGAGCAAAGTCGCGAACTCTTTTTAGTAGATGGTTTGCTATACGTGGAGTAAAACGACTTCTTTTGGCGATTTCTTCAATTTCTTCGTTTTTTATTTCCACCCCGAGAAGTTGGCTTGAGCGATTTAATATTTTTTTTATTTCTTGATTTGTATAAAAATCTAGCCTAAAAACTCCACCTGAAAATCTTGATCGAAGAGGGGATGACAAAAGGGCGACTCTTGTTGTTGCTGCAATCAAAGTGAAGCTTGGTAGTTCGAGTTGAATTGTTCTAGCAGACGCGCCTTTTCCTATTACAATGTCAAGACTGCCGGCTTCCATGGCAGGGTAGAGAACTTCTTCTATTTGTTTATTTAAACGATGTATTTCATCTATAAAGAAAATATCTCCTTCAGATAGATTTGTAAGAATTGCGGCCAAGTCTCCAACTTTTAATAGTGCAGCCCCAGAAGTTATTTTTATATTTCTTCCTGTTTCTTTTGCAATAACATGAGCAAGAGTTGTTTTTCCAAGTCCAGGAGGTCCATAAAATAAAATATGCTCAGGTGTGTGGCCGCGCTCAGTCGCCGCTTGTATTAAAATTTTTACATTTTCTTTTATTAGGTCTTGCCCAACATACTCCTCCCAGTTGTGCGGGCGGAGAGTCTTGTCCAAAACCTCATCGTCATTTAGTTTTTTATAGTTTTCTTCAGCGCTTGACATAAAAATTTTTATATGCTAGAATCCTGTCAGAATTTAAATTTATCTAATTTAAGGTCAAAAATAATAATTTTTTAAGTAATACACACCTTGTTAACAGGGTTGTCTACATATTTTTAAAAATATTACTTGACCTCATCTTATAATAGCAGAAAGAGATTAAAAAGGCTTAAATCTCTAAGCAATCGGGCACTTGTCAATAGGTTTTTTGGAAAGGACGTTCTGGTTTCACTTCGGTGGGCCACTGGGGCTATCCTTACCGTCGACCTTACTTCTGTCGGAAGCGATGGAAGGATTGTTTAGAGGTTTAAGCTTTTTTTGTTTAGTATTTTAGTAATTAGTATATTAGTATTTAGAATTAAAAACACATCTAAGCTATGACGCAGGTGTGTTTTTAATTTACTTTCAAGATTAAAACTTTATAAGGCGAATTGATGATAGTGATGTATTGATGTAAATTCATTCTAAATCAAAAGTGTTCTAACTTAATAATTAAAAAAGTGAAAGTTAACAAAAAGAACGTACTTCCCCCTATTAGTATATGTTGTAGTGTCATTTCTGCGCTCGACATACTTAAGTCCTTTATGTTTGTGGAATTGGTGTCGTGTAAGGCTTAAATTTAAAAACCGGAGAATATTCTCCGGTTTTTCTTTATCTAATATACTAATTACTAACTTGCTAAAATACTCAACTTTTATTCTTCCTCTAGATCCACAACGCTTTTTACTTCTTCAAGTGATGTTGTTCCATTTAGTATTTTCAAAACCCCATCTTCTTTCATATCCAAGATTCCTTGTTTTTCGGAAACTTTTTTTATTTCATGTTCAGATGGATTTTGAGGTATAAGCGCCTCCATTGCATCGTCTGTTAGTATGGCTTCAAATATTCCAATTCGCCCCCTGTATCCAGTTTTATTACATTTATCACATCCAACTGGTGCATAAATTTCATAAGGAGGTTGCGTGTTTATTCCATATTCTGTCATGTCTTTTCCTTCGGCCTTGGCGTCATCAATAATTTTTTTCAAAAGAGTTTCTTCTTCGGGTGTGGCTCCAACTTTTTTTCGGCACTCTGTACACAACTTTCTAACTAGTCTTTGGGCGATAGACATTTTCAAAGCAGAAACTAAAATTTTTGGATTTACCTCAAGGTCTATTAGGCGGGGAACAACACCTCCGGCATTGTTTGTGTGTAGTGTTGAGAAGACAAGGTGTCCAGTAAGGGCTGATTCAACGGCTGTTTTTGCTGTGTCTGGGTCTCGTATTTCACCAACCATTATTACGTCAGGGTCCTGTCTAAGAGCACTTTTTAGTCCTTCAAAAAAAGTATAACCCTTGTCTGGTTCGACTTGAGTCTGACTTAGTCCAGGCAAATGATATTCAACAGGATCTTCAATTGTGATTATTTTTATTTCCGGAGAATAAATTTTTTGCATGAAAGCATAAAGTGTTGTTGTTTTACCAGAACCCGTTGGTCCAGTAATCAAAATCAAACCATTCGGTTTTTGAATTTCTAGCAACGTTTGTTTGTAGAGTTTTTCTGTCATTCCAAGTTCTTCAACTTGAACACGAATTGATTTTGGGTTTAGTATTCGCATTACGATTGATTCACCGTACGCTCCAGGCATTGCAGAAACACGAAGAGAAATTTCATCTTTGTCTAGCCAAATAGAAAATCTTCCATCTTGAGAAGATTGAGTCGTTGTAAGCTTCATTCCTGCTAAAAGTTTTATGCGAGAATTTAAAAATTTAAATGTCGGGTAATCTATTCTAAGAATTTCTTGGAGTATTCCGTCTATTCTCATTCGAAAACGAACATTAGTTTCTTCTGGTTCTAAATGTATATCAGAGGCACCGATACCAATAGATCCACCAATCATAATCTCAAGCATTCGAGACACTTTGTGAGTGTTGTCGTTTTGTTTTACTTCTTCAATTGCTTTCAAAACATCCTCAACTGATTTTATTTCATCTGCTAGTTTTTTTAGGCTCTCTTCTGAGACATCAAGACTTCCTGATTTTACTTTTGCTGCATAAGAAATTTCTTCATAGCGCGCCCAGGCTTTTTCAAGTGACGCGCGCGATGCCATAAACCATTTAATAACATAACCCTTTTTTTCTATTTCTTCTTCAAAAATTCTTATGTCATCTCTTGCTGGGGCACGAACGGCAATAGAAACAATCTTTCCAGAAAGGTTAAACGGGGCAACTTCGAGCTCTCGAGCCCTTTTTTCATCAATTAGCTTTAGGGCTTCATTTTCAATACCAACACCTGTGAGGTTTATCGAGGGAATTTCATACTTGTCTCTGGCCAGTGTCTCCACAAGCTCCTCTTCTTCTTTGAGGTGTAGGTCGTCAACGAACTTTTTGTTCTTTTCGTCTGTGTCGCTCATATGATTATTATAGCAATTTAACCTTTAAAAATAAGGGTAAAAAGGGGGAGAAAGGCTATTGACAATAGGTTGTTTTTGTGATAAACTAATACCAAACTAAAAAAACTTCAGACTATGAAAAAAATGATCTTTGTAATATTAATGTGTGTTGCCAAAATGGCAACTGCTCAAGAAATTAGCCCGCTTGTCCCGTATAAAACGGGAAAAGCTAACCACTCGATAATCGAGATGGAGCAAAAGCTAAGAGACAACCCTTCAATTGTAAAAAATTGGGGATCTGTAATAGAACGCGCAGCTTGGAGAGATGGATGGGCTCATGAAGTGAGTCCTGAATTTTTTCAAGAAAAAAAGTATATCTTGTTTTGTTTAAGAAAAAGTTATCAGGTTAAAAAGAATTTCAAAAAAGGTGATTTTGCCACTTTTGGAACTAAATCTGACGGAGAACTTGCTTCAACAGAAAGAGACCCTTATTCAGGTGAACTTTTTTTAGAACTGGATCCTAACGATTTAGAAACTGAAAGCTTTCGCCTTTCCCAAGACTATCCTCCGTTTGTTTACGCAAGCTCTGTTTGTATGAACGGCGTGGATGTTTATGCAAGGCAGGTTAGTTCTGATGTATCCCCGACGCCGAGGTTGAATCGCAACAACGACGGGTATACACAAGCTTCACCAAGTGAAGGAAATGTGAGATACGCAGAGCCTGAATTTAGGCAAACAGAACCGAGTACTGGAAATACCTATATTACCAATAATTATTTTCCCGATGAGGGAGAAATTAATTATGAGCAAGATGAGTACGGCGAGTATCAAGACTCAAGGTTGAGTTTTTGGTTTGCGTTGAATATATCTGCTGGTCCAATATATGTAAATCCGTATTCTAATTATGCCTATGTTGGTAATCAGCCTGGTTGTAACAATGGTAACTATTCACAGCCTTATGTTTGTATTGGCCATCAGGGTAACAACGGTGTTCCTAGTATTAGTAATGTAAGTTATTTTAACCAAACGGTTAATAATATTTATAACTATAACTATAATTACAATTACAACAGTACTACCATTGTAACTAACCCACCGCCAGTTCCACCGGTTGTCGGTAACCCTATTGATCCGTCTACTGGAGATGTTGCCTATGATCCCATAGAACCCTCAAATAGAACTCATGCCGGTTTTGCAAAAAACAAAGGAATTGCACCTATTAAAGGTATTAAGCAAGTTCCAGCAAATCAAAATGATGGACTTGCAAGTAATTCTATTCCTCGCCCTATGAAGCCAGGTGCAACAGTTGACTCTCGTCCAAAGACGAACTTGGATCAGGGTACATCAGTTGCTGGCGCTAGACCTGGTTCTAGGCCAAACCCAAGTGCTGGTTCGGTAAAGCCTGAATCTCGACCTAGTCAAAAATCTCCAAATTATTTTATGCGAGACCCGCGACAAGATCAGCCTCAGGCTAGCCAAACTCCACAATCTAGGCCGACGACAAAGCAAAACCAAACTCAAACGAACGGTTATTCGCAAAGTCGACCACAAGAAAGGAGTAATTACAATCAAAATCCTCGTGGTTCGAATCCTCAACAGGCAAGAACTTCACAGCCGTCTTCAAGGCCAAGTTATGGCAACAGTAGTCCCGCAAGACAAACTGCCTATAATGCTCCTTCAAGAGGAAGTGCTCCAAGTGGAGGACGCGGAAACTCTGGCGGAGGAAATTCTGGTGGACGTAGTAGGTAACAAATTAATTAACACACATTTTTAGCAAAGCCCTCACTTAGGTGAGGGCTTTTTTTATTCCCTTGACAATAATGCCTATATATGATACTATGTACATGTTAAAAGAATTATTAGATTTATATATGAAAACACAGATTTCAAAATTATTTTTTGTTTTTGCTGTCACAATCATTTCATTGGGGCTTTTTTCTCCGTCAAATGCAAGTGCTCAGCAAACACAATTCAATACATTAGGTAACGACAGACCTACAATTCAGGTTTCTAATCATACAAATAATCCGGGTTGTACAAATTGTTGGTCAACAAGCGTATCCGCTGATCCAGGGGATATTATTTCTGTTTATATTTATTACCATAACACAGGAACAGTTGCGGCTAACAATACAAAAGTAAAATTAAACGTTAATCAAGGGGTTGAATCTCAGTATCACAATATTTCAGGATTTGTTTCTGCAAGTAACGCGAATACTTCAAATGGTTCAGCTTCTATAAACATTAGCCAATCAGAATCTTTGGTTTTTGATAATTATGTTAAGTGGTATCCAAATCATCAAATTACAAATCCAGCTACTTTACTTTCTGGTCAAAATGGAAGCGAGGTTTTGAGTGGAAGTGGTTTGAGTATTGGAAACATTTCACCAGATGCACCGCTCGGAAGTTTTTCAACTCAGGGTTCTGTGGTTGTTAGATTTAGAGTAACCAATACTCAAACTCCGCCACCTCAAGTAAATTGTTCTATCGATTCATTTACCGCAAGTCCTCAAACTGTAAACTACGGATATTACTCAACTCTAAACTGGAATACAACAAATTGTAACAATCTAACAATTGTTGGAGGTGGACTTAGTTTGTCTAATATAAATCCAGACGGCTCAGTTTCAACCGGCGCGCTTTATAATCCAAGTAATATTTATACTCTAACTGGTTACGGAGACAATGGAATGATTCAGAGAACCGTAGCGGTTAATGTAACAGGTCAGCCTGCAAACAACTGTGTTATCGATTCTTTCTATCCAGATCAGTACAATCTTTCATATGGAGGATCAACAACTCTATATTGGACAACCACAAACTGTAACAATGTTTCAATTGTGGGTGGAAATATAAATCAATACAATCTTTCTGCTGATGGAAACATAAGCACAAATTCTCTTTACTCAAATACAACATTTACAATAAACGCTACTGGTCAAAACGGAAGTGATTCTGATCAAGTAACTGTAAGCGTAAATGGGCAATCTCAAAACAATTGTTTTATCAATTCATTTTCAGCAAATCCAAGTTCTGTAAATTCAGGAGGGTATTCATCTCTAAACTGGAATACAACAAATTGTAATTACGTAAGAATTGTTGGTGGAAACATAAATCAAAGCAACCTTAATGCGGACGGATCAAAATCTACTGGCGCTTTGTATAACGATACAACATTCACGTTAACTGCTTACGGAAACAATGGTTCTGTAGCAAGTACTGTAACTGTTGATGTAAACGGAAACAATAATGATGATTGTGAAATTGATTCTTTCTATGCATCTCCTGATGAAATAGAAGAAGGTGAAGATACAACTCTATATTGGCAAACTACTGATTGTGACGATGTGTATATTTCAAATGGTATTGGAAATGTAAATGATGATGGACATGAAGATACTGATGACCTATATGAGGATGAAACTTATACAATCACCGCAACTGGAAACAATTCATCTGACTCAAGAACTATTACAGTACGAGTAGACGAGGATAATAACAATGATGATGATTGTGAAATCGATGATTTTTACGCAAGTCCATCTTCTGTATCTTATGGTGACGATACAAAACTTTATTGGGAAACAACAGATTGTGATGATGTGTATATTTCAAATGGAGTTGGAAATGTAGATGACGACGGAGATGAAAGAGTGGATAATATTTACTCAACTACAACTTTCACAATTACCGCTCATGGCGATAATGGAAGTGATAGTGATTCTGTAACAGTTTATGTAAACCAAGCACCTGTTTATGAAAATACTTCGGTTACAACACTGGGTGTTCAAAATGTTACAAAAACAACAGCTGATTTAGCTGGAGTGCTTGTTTATACAGGAAATCAAACAACTAATGTTTGGTTCGAATACGGAACAACTCCAAACCTTGGAAATGTAACAACACAAACCGCTTTCTATTCATCAGTTAATACTCCGTTTACTAAAAGTATAACTGGTCTTACTCCTGATACGCTTTATTATTTTAAAGCGATTGCAAACAATCAAAATGGAAGAACAGAAGGTATTGTTAGAAATTTCAGAACAGCAGGAGCAACTTCAACAAACACAAACACTGTGGTTTATGTAAACTCAGGAACAGGAGAATCTCTTCTAAATCTAGACATAACTTCAGCTTTTGAAAATGTTGGTGTTGGCGAGCAATATGATATTGATATTGCTTATGAAAATACTTCATCTACTGTTACAGCAAAAAATACAACTCTAAACATTGTTCTGCCAAAGAATTTGGTATTTCAAAGAATTTCTCGCGGTGAATACAATCTTCGTGATCATACAATTTTTGTTGATCTAGAAGATGTGTCTCCAAAGGAATCTGGAGAAATTACGCTACAAGTTGTAGTTGGTAATAAAGCACAAAGTGGAGAATTATTGGTTACTATTGGAACTTTAAACTATGAAAAAAATAGTAAGAAAGAAGAAGTAATCGATATTCTTACAAATAAAGTTACAGAAGGTTCTAGTCTTGGGGCATTTGCTCTAGGAACAGGTTTTTGGCCAAACACTCTTATCGGATGGCTAATTCTTCTAATCATATTCTTGATGATCATTTATATTGCAAATAGAATGTTCAGAAGAAAAAATGTAGCGCAGCCGATGACAGTACCAGTTCCACCACAAACATATCGATAATTATATCGAAACAAAAAGCCCTGGATTTCCAGGGCTTTTTGTTATAGATTTACAAAGTGCTAATAAAAACTAAAAGTTTAAAAGAGTTCGAAGGTGTGGCCCTTGGGTTCGCTAAGAAATTAAGACCAAACACACAAGGTGCGACAGTTGTATTGTTGTCTGGTGATTTGGGGGCAGGGAAGACGACTATGACGCAAGTGATTGGTAAGAATTTTGGAGTTGAGAAAGTAATGCAGTCTCCAACATTTATGATAATTAGGAATTATGAATTAAAAATTAATAATTTCGAACAACTCTTTCATATTGATGCTTATAGATTAGAGTCCGAAAAAGAAATTGAAAAACTTGGATTTCAAGAGATAATTTCTAATCCTAAAAATCTTGTACTTATAGAATGGCCGGAGAAAATAAAAAAGATTTTACCGAGAAAGGTGTTTAAAATTTCTATAGAACATATTAATGAGAAGGAGAGGTTGGTTGAGATAGATAGATCTTTTTAAAATTGACATTCCGAGCTCGTAAGAGTAAGTTAATAAAAATCTTTAAAACTTATTCAAAATGAAAGCAAAAAATCAGTTAGTTCTATTTTATCTTCATGAAGATTATATAGAAGCTCAAGGGGTAGTTAAAAAGTCAAAAAAAGAACTTTTAAAGTACAACTTATCCGTTTTTTCAATGGTACCATTGATGTTAACTCCGCTTGTAATACTTTTTGACATACATCTCGGCATACCAAAAGTAGCTTTGAGTGCCATAGGCATATTTCTGCACCTCGATATGTTATTTTTTGTAATCTTTACTATCATTGCGAAAACGTACAAAACAGATCGATTGAAAGCTAAGGGGCTAATTAATAAATCCATCAAAATAATAAACGACTACGAAGCAATGCCTGTGTAAAGCAAAGAGAGATTAAACCGCCTCAGTTTTGAGGCGGTTTTTTGTTTCTTACGTAATAATTCCACAGAACCATTCGTACAAATAGTTCCATCGAGGTTTTAAGATACTAATTACTAACATACTAAGATACTTGCTATAATCTCTCTAATGGCAACCAAAAAGGACAGACTTATACTCTTCGATTCTCATGCGATTATTCATCGCGCTTATCATGCAGTCCCTGACTTCAAGAGTAGTGACGGAACACCTACGGGGGCACTATACGGCCTGTCTAACATGCTGATGAAGATAATAGCCGATCTAAAACCAGATTATATGGTGGCGGCTTACGACCTTCCTAAAAAGACATTTAGACACGAGGCCTATGACGGCTACAAAGCGGGACGAAGAAAGACTGATGACGAACTTATAACTCAGATAATAAAATCTCGTGAGATTTTTGAAGCATTTCACATTCCAATATTAGAAGCTGAAGGATTTGAGGCTGATGATATTTTGGGCACAATCGTACATCAAGTTTTGGGCCACAAAAAAATGAATGATGTTGAAATAATTATCGCCTCGGGTGATATGGATACTTTTCAGCTTGTGGTCAAAAACAGGGTAAAAGTTTTTACTTTCAAAAAAGGGTTAGGCGAGATTGCCATGTATGGGGAAGAAGAAGTTGTGAATCGATACGGTTTTTTACCAAAATATGTTCCAGATTACAAAGGACTTGCTGGTGATTCGTCGGACAATATTCCTGGGATTCGGGGGATTGGAGAAAAAACTGCTACAAATTTGATTCAAGTTTTTGGAACACTTGAAGAAATGTATAAAAAAATAAAAAAAGACCCAGAGGTACTCGATAAGGCGGGGTTAACTTCGCGCGTTAAAAATCTAATTATTGAAGGTGAAGACGATGCAATTTTTTCAAAAACACTTGCAACTATTAGGCGCGACGCCCCTATAGATTTTGTATTACCAGAAAGATTTCCGGCAGGAGCAGCTCAAGAAAAAATTGAAAAACTTTTCTCAGAACTTGAATTTCGAAGTCTTGTTGGTAAAGTTCGAGAAGTCATTCACAATGGAGAGCAAATAAAAAATGGAAAAAATGGCACAGAAAAAAAAGAGACCGCAGAAGAGATAGCCCTTCAAGGAACACAAGAATATAAAAGAGAGGAAATTTTACGAACTGCAATTATGGCTTGGGTTATTGATTCAGAAAGAACAAATTCCACCGGAGATGATTTACTATTTTGGTCAAAGAAAAAAACAATTGAAGAGGCACAAAAATATTTTGAAGAAGAAATAAAGAAAGATAAGAAAAACGAAATTGTTTTCAAGGAAATTGAAGAGCCTATAATAGAAGATATTTTCAAGATGACGGAAAATGGCATCAAGGTAAATACTAAATATCTAGAAGAACTTTCAGTTGAATATACAAAAGAATTAAATGATCTTAAGTCTAGAATTTATAAATTGGCAGGGCGAGAATTTAATGTTGATTCTCCAAAGCAATTAGCAGAAGTTTTGTTTAAAGATTTAGGCCTTAAACCAAAAGGCTCTGTTGGTAAATCAGGAAGTTTTTCAACAAAACAAGAGGTATTAGAAGGATTAGCTGAAGAAAATCCAATAATAGACGACATTTTGAAACATAGAGAACTGGCAAAATTGCTTTCTACCTATGTCGACACAATTCCAAAATTAGTTTCATCTGATGGCAGACTTCATGCAGAATTTTTGCAACATGGAACAACTACCGGAAGATTTTCTGCGCAAAATCCAAATTTACAAAATCTACCAATAAAAGGTGAAAGAGGGATGGCTATTAGGCGCGCTTTTATATCAGAGAAAAATACATCACTCGTTAGTTTTGATTATAGTCAGATTGATTTACGATCGCTCGCCATACTTTCAAACGAAGAAGTTTTGGTCTCTATTTTCAAAAACAGAGAAGACATTCACGAAATAGTGGCTATGAAAATTTTTGGTATTCCCAAAGAAGATGTAACCAAAGATATGCGACGCAAGGCAAAAACTATAAATTTCGGAATTATTTATGGTATGGGGGTTTCAGCGCTTCGAAAAAATATTGGATGCACCACAGCCGAGGCAAAAGAATTTTATGAGAATTATTTCAAACAACTTCCCGGAGTAAAAAACTTCTTGGAAAATATAAAAGTAGAAGCAAGTAAAAATGGTTTCACAGAGACTTTGTTTGGAAGAAAGCGGTTCTTCAAGGACATAAAATCGCGCATTCCATTCCTCCGAGCTTTTGCGGAAAGAATGGCAACAAATGCTCCGATCCAAGGAACTTCTGCGGACATTATGAAACTCTCTATTCGGTTTGCCATGGAAGATATAAGAAGTGCGGGAATTAAAAGTGCAAAGCTAATACTTCAAATTCACGATGAAATAGTTTTCGAAGTTGAAGACAGAGAAGTAAACAATCTAGTGTCGGTGGTAAAGAAGGCGATGGAAGAAGTGCTACCAAGGTCATATCTTAAGCTCAAAACAGATGTCCCTTTGGTTGTGAATGCCTATGCGGGCAAAAGCTTGGGCGAGCTAAAAGAGATTGTGATAAAATAACGAAATGGAGGAAAAACTATTTAAAAGCATACACGAAGTGTTGGCGAGGTCATATTTTGTCTTTTTTCTTTTTATTTTAATCGGACTACTAATTTCTTTTTTCTGGGATATAAGCCTGTTTCCAGAAGTTAAAAATGATCTTGGTTTTACTGTTTTGGTTTTAGGGACTGTTTTGGTTTTTTGGGCACAACAATCATCTCGAAAAACAAAACACAAAAGAGGGCATAGTGATTTAGAGATTTCTAAGGAGGGTTTTGTAAAAGGTCCGTATAAATTTTATAGATCACCAACTCATTTAGGCGTATTTTTACTTTGCGCGGGAATGGCGATTTTGGATAACTCTTTTATCGTTGCGCTTACTTCTGTTATTGCGTTTATTTTCACAAGAATTGTTTTTATAAAAAGAGAAGAAAAAATGCTTGAAGAAAAATACGGAGAAGTTTATCGGCACTATAAAAACAAAGTAAAAATATGATAAAGATTTATCTTTCAAAAAACTTAGATCAAGCACGAAACGAACTTTTAAAAGAAATTGGCAAAAGTAAAACACTGCCAATTTCTTTTTCGATAGATGATTTAAGCTGGAGAACTTATTTAGATTCAAGTAGTTTGTTTGGCGATAAAACACAAATAGTTTTTTCAAGTGATGACGCTGCGGAGTTTGAAAAAGATATTTTAGAAGAGTGCGCAAAAAGTTCAAATCATTTTTTTCTTTTTGGAAAAGAAACAGTTGTGTTTACAAAGATTTTAGAAAAATTAAAAGCAGAAATTGTTTCTGTAAAAGAAAATGTAAAATTTGAAAAAAAGGAAACACCGCCAGTTTTTAAAATAACAAATGCAATTTCAGCCGGCGACAAGAAAAATGTTTGGTTGAATTTTTTGGGAAGTTTGGAAGCGGGGGAGCCAGCCGAAAGTATTCACGGAGGTTTGCTTTGGTTTTTTAAAAATTTATATTTGTATGAAAAAAGTCAAAAAGAAAAATTTAATCACGGTATTAATCCGTATGTTTTAAGTGGTCTTAAAAATGCACAAGAAAAAATTGGTCCAAATAGATCAAAAGAAATATACAAAGAGTTAACTTTTCTTTTAAGCGATTCAAGATTTCGCGGAACTGACACAAATATTGCTCTTGAAGATTTTTTACTTAAAAAAATATTTCTAAAATAAAAAAATAATCAAAAGACAAAAAGAAAAGCCCTTTTAAAAAATAAGGGCTTTTTATAGATTGTGTCTATTTAAATAGACGGTTATTAAGTTGTAAATAAAGTGCAACGAGGGCAGATTCTTTTGAAGGAACAAATACAGATGAAGGGAATCAACGAAATTTTAATAGTCCTATTATTCTGGACAAAGAATTTTCGAGTTCGCTTTAAATGTGGCTCCTAATCATTATACAAAGAATTTTTCTTGTTGCGTGTTATTTAGTTGGGGAAAACCTTTTGTGTGCTAAAAAGGCAAGTAAAATAAAGACAAAACCAGCAAATGCCATCATTGGAATTGAAATATAGCCAAACTCAAAAACGTATCTCTCGGCACATGATGGTCCGTTTGCTCCACAGATGAGTGAGCTAGAAAAAATCCCAAGCTCTACTAAGTAGTGAAATGTTGAAACAAAAACACCAACAATAGAAAGAGCTATTGGAATTTTTATAAAAATATTTTTTGGATTATATTTTGTAGTTATAAAAAATAGAAGCTGGGGATACATTAGTATTCTTTGTACAACACAAAGTTTGCACGGAGGAAATCCAATCACTTCTGAATAATACAAAGATAACGCCATCGACATTAGAGAAATAATTATTCCAACTTCTTTAAAATATTTTCCAACTAAAGCAGATATTCCGATCGGATCTTTTTTGATGAGTAAAGAAAAAATTATATACAAAGAAATAAACTGCAAGAATAAAACTCCGCTCGCCATTATTTTATTTGAGATTAAAATCCATTCAGGCATTTTTTATTCTTGTGTTGGAAGAGAGCATTGTGTAAGCTCGGCTAACTTTTCTGGTTCGATTGTTTCTACTCTTCGTGTTCCATCAGAAAACTCCCAAGTTGGATATCCTGTAATTTTCGCATCAACACATGTTTGGTTTTGAGATCGATCAGGATTTGAACATTCTATATAAGGAAGTAGTTTTGCAGATTGACCAAAAAGTCTTTTTTGATCAGCGCAATGAGGGCACCAAAAAGCTCCATAAAATTTTGCACCACTATCTTTTACACATTGAGCGAGCTCATCGTATTTTCCTGCTCCTTTATTTTGATATGTGCTCAAAAAAACTGCTAACCCAATACCTATTATTATAAAAATTATTGTATAAATTATTTTCTTTTTTTCCATAGTTGCATTATATCAACTTTAAAAAGTTTGTCTTATTTGTTATTTTTTTGTGCAATCCTCGCAGACTCCAAAGAATTCTAAAGAATGATTGGTTATGTCTTTAAAATATTTTGATTTTTTTAAGATACTGTTTTGTAATTCTTTTATATTGCAGCTATGAACATCTTCTATTTTTTCGCAAATTTTACACAAAATATGGTGGTGGTGATTTTGTGGGTCATTTAGTTCGTACAGTGTTTGACCTTTTTTAAGTTGGATTGAATTTAGTATATTTGCTCGCACCATCTGGTCTATAGATCTATAAATAGTCGATTCTTCTATTTTAATTTCTATTTTTTCTAAAATATTTTTTACAGAAAGAGGTTTATGGTTTTTAAGAAAAATATCCAAAATAGCTACTTTTTGGGCGGTAGCCTTTAGTCCAGATTTTCTTATTTTTTCTTGTAAACCAAGATTTGACTTCATTTGGTTATTTTAGGGTAGGGGGGCCTTTTTTGCAAATGCAATTGACTTGCAATTAGATAAATGATAGTCTTTTAAAAAATATTTAAAAATATGGAAAATAAAGAACAAAAAACAAAAAATTTTAAATTCTTAAACATGACCTCTGTTGGTTTGGGTTTTTTGGCTACTATTTCTATTGCTGGTTTTTGGCATGAAATAAAAGAATCCGCATTTTCTGTTGATTCAATTTTAATTTCATTAGTTCTTATCCTTTTCGGTTTTCTGGTTGGTAGGTCTTTAGCAAAGCATTTGTCTGTTTGCTCTCATGACCACTCAGATCACCCAAAAGATTATTGGTTTATTGGCATTGTTGTTTTGGGTAGCTTGGTTCATACATTTTTTGATGGATCAATTGTTCACGAGGGCTTTTCTGAATCAATTGTCGAAGGGTTCATTTTATTACTCGCTATTTTGGGCCATGAAATAATAAGAACAATTGTTTTGTATAAAGTACTAAGAGTAATGTCTTTTCCTAAAAAAGTTGCAATATTATCGGTCTTCGGTGTTTCTTTGCTTGGTATCTTTTTAGGATTTGCCTTTTCTTCAATCATATCTCTTGGAAAATATGAAGGATTTGGTCACTTAATATCCGGAACTCTTTTTGTGGCTGTTGCAACAGATTTGTTTTATTACCTAAGGTCTCACGGAGGTAAGATAAAAAAAGAATTTCTATTCTTGGGTGTGTTACTTGTATTTGTTCTTCATTTTCTGCACATTGGTCACTAAGCGCTCAAATTGAGCGCTTTTTTATTAGACTTTATTTTTTATAACTTATAAGATTAGACTATGAATATTTTAAAGAAAGTTTTTGTTCCAATTATTTTTTTGATTTTTCTTTTTTCTGTAAATAATGTATTCGCCCAAGAAGCTTATGATGAGTATCAGGCAACTTGGAAGGGAAAGGTGGTAGAAGTTTTGTCTACAGAGTCTGTCGAAATAGAAGGAACTGGAACAAGGGAAAAACTTCAATCCATAAGGGTGGAAATTTTAGATGGACCAAGGGCTGGAGAAGAAATTTTAATTAAAGATGATTATTTAAAACTTGAAAAAGGAGATAAATTATTTTTTGATTATTTTTTAACTCTAGAAGGAAGGGAGTTTTTTCAAGTAAAGGATATATATAGAATTAATACTTTGATTGTTTTTATTGCGCTGTTTATCTTTGTTGTAATAATTTTTGGTGGATTTCAGGGGGCGAGGTCTCTGATGGCTCTAGCGGGAAGTTTTTTTGCTTTGTTTTATGTTTTAATGCCGGGCCTTCTAGCTGGATGGTCTCCCGTAATTTCTAGTATATTAGTTGCTGGAATTATACTTTTTGTCGCAATTTTTTTTACTCATGGCTTTAATAGAGAGTCAGCTGTTTCTTATTTTGGAACAATGTTTGCAGTAGCTTTAACTGGTGTTTTGGCTTATCTAGCAGTTGATCTAAATAATCTTTCTGGTTTCGCTACAGAAGAATCTGTTTATTTAAACTTTAACACACAAGGAGTCCTTGATTTTAGGGGGCTTCTTTTGGGTGCCATAATAATTGGAGTCTTGGGTGTTTTGGATGATATTGCAATTACTCAATCAGCTGTTGTTACAGAATTATTTAATGTAAATCCCAATTTAACCAGAGCGGAAGTTTACAAAAGGGCTATACGAGTGGGTAGGGAGCACGTTAGCGCATTGGTGAATACATTGGTTTTGGCATATACAGGTTCTGCTCTGCCGGTGCTTTTGTATTTTTATGCATCACCTTCGACAATATTAATGTCGGTAAATTCTGAAATATTTGCAACTGAAATAATAAGAGCAATAGTCGGTAGTGTTGGGCTTATTTTAACTGTTCCAATTGTAACATTCTTGGCTGTTATTTATTTAAAGGGTCAAAAAAGTAAGGTTGGTAGTCATCACCACCATCATGGACATGTGCATTAATTTGCGCAGGACTTGTAATTTCTTAATTTTGTATTAATATACAAGGGTTATTAATAATTATTAATTTCAAATTTTTAATTGTTGATTTTTTATATCCGCCCATAGCTCAGCCGGTAGAGCAGCTCCCTTTTAAGGAGAAGGTCCTAGGTTCGATTCCTAGTGGGCGGACAAATTTGGACGATAGGACAATTTGTCCGCCCAAGCGAGACATCTGCTTGTCTCGCGCCTAGGAATCGAAAAGCTTTTCATTATTTTCGAAGAGCTTTGCTCTCCGAAAATTGAAAAGGTATACTGTTCGCGTAGCGAAAGATTCCTAGTATTTCGGCTCGCGAGATTTTTTCGTCAGAAAAAATACTTGTGAGGATAAACTTATTTTTATGAAAATCACCATAATTTTAGACAACATCCGTAGCTCCGAAAATGTCGGGTCTATTTTTCGAACCTCTGACGCAGTTGGGGTAGATAAAATATATCTTATTGGAATAACTCCAAATCCACTTGATCGTTTTGGTAGACCAAATCCAAAAATAGAAAAAGCATCTTTAGGCGCAGAGAAAACTATTCCATGGGAGCATTTTGAAAATATAACGGAAGTTATAGAAAGCCTTAAGAAAGAAGGTTATAAAATTGTTTCACTCGAGCAAAATGAGAAATCGATTGATTATCGAGATTTGAAAATAAAAGAAAAAATTGCTCTTATTGTAGGTAATGAGGTTAGCGGTGTTTCAATAGATGCGCAAAATGAAAGTGATGAAATAATAGAAATACCAATGGCGGGGAATAAAGAATCTCTCAACGTTTCAGTTGCTACGGGTGTTGCTTTATTTTCACTCCTTAAGAAATAGAAGAGGTGTTGCTTAAATTAAGATATGGGCTCTTTAGGTCTTGCGCTCTTTCGTATCCTCCAGTCATGTACCACAAGAAAAATATACCAATTAAAATTAGTAAAAGATTTTTTAAATCTTTCATTGCATCTGGTGCTTTTGGTTTATCTGCCATAAATATATTATAAGTTATAAAGTAGAAAGTTTATAAAGTTATAAAGTGGATATTATTTGAAAAGCTTTTGGTGTACAGGGCAAAAATGCGAACTTCGTCCACCAACAACCAGTCTTTCGATTGTTCCACTACAGTTTTTCTTTTTACATTTTTTTCCTTTTAATCTGTAGACATTGTGTGCGTGATGAAATTTCCCGTGTTCGCCGTGAATGTTTCTATAATCACTTGTCGAATCTCCACCAAAATCAATTCCTTTTTCTAATACTTTAACTGTTGCTTTGTAGAGTTCCGAAATAGATTTTTCAGGCATTTTTGAAACAATCGAAAGTGGATGAATATTCGCAAGCCAGAGTGCTTCGTCGGAATATATATTTCCAATACCAGCGATTATGGTTTGATCAAGTAAAATACTTTTTATTTTTCCATTTGGTTTTGTATTTAATAATTCTCCAAACTTTTTCGAATTTAGATTTTTAGATAGAGCGTCAATTCCTAGGGTATTTAAATGTTTAGAATTTTCAATATCGTCTGAATTTAAAATTGTAATTTTGCCGAATTTTCTAGTATCACAAAAAACTAAGTGCATGGCATTGTCTAAGATAAAAACAACTCTCACAAATCTGTTGTATGGGTCGCGAAGTTTTTCATTCTTTTCGTTTTGGTGGGGAATCCAGGAATTATTTTTTTTATCATATTCATATTGTCCGTACATCAAATGCCCAGTCATTTTCATGTGAATTAAAATTGTCCTGCCTTCAGTTAGGTGGATTAAAATATTTTTACCAACACGTTCTGCTTTTAAAAATTTTTTACCTTTTATTTCTTTTTGTAGATGTTTAAAAAAGAGGGGATTTTTTATTGTGTCAGATTGTCTTTTGTCTTTGGAATTTAGGCTCGTCCAAACATCTACAAAAGCGCGCCCTTTTAGGACTTTGTTTACGCCCAATGTTGTTGTGTGAACTTCGGGTAATTCCGGCATAGAATGATATTAGCATAATTTGACAAAGCTAATAAATAAGGTAGTTTTAGAATTAGAAAACTCTAAAAATAAATATCGTATGAAAAAAATGATTCTTGTAATTCTCGGCTACTTTGTGGTCGGGTTGAACTATGTATTTGCACAAGAGTGTGAGTACGTAAGGTGTGTACAGGTTTTTGAAGCAAGAGACCCTAAAAAGTTTTTTGAAGAAGTATCCTTGGACACAATTAGTTTTGTTCCCTTTAAAGACTCAGACAGAAAATCTTGGGGATTGGAGTATCCAGTTTCGCGAGCAGAGTTCAAAGTAGAAGCTCTGTCTTCAGAAGGAGACACCGTAGAAGTTTCTATCTATGGGATTTATTATCCAACAAGTTTTGAATTTTTTTGGAATTTTCCAGATACCGCAAATGATTTGAAAACAATCGCTTTTGATAGGAAAGGATTTATGACAAATTTTTTTTGGTACAAGATGAATAAAAATAATAACAGGACGGTTAATTTAAGCTACTCTGTTGATGATTCAGCAGATCGGGATCTTGAAAAAATAGTAAATTATGTAGAAGAAGGTAAAAATTTTCTTTTTTTATTTGATGCAAAACTAAAAATAAAACGCGAATTGTTTAAGTTAGATTACGCATTTCCTCTAATGAGGTAGACTAATCCCGCATTTTTAGTGCGGGATTTTTATTTTTTAGTATTTAAATTTTTTAGCGCTAAAGTTATTTTTGCTCCAACATCTGTAATATTTTCAGGAATATTTTTTAGAGCTTCCCGTGCGTCTTCTCGAGAATAGCCCAAAGATTCAAGCGCAAGTATTGCATCAGCTTCGCGTCCAAGTTCGCCGTCAATAGACTGATGCCCAAGAGAGAGTAATTTGTCGCGAAGTTCGATAACTATTTTTTCCGCAGTCTTCTTTCCAATACCAGAAACTTTTTTCAAATATTCCACGTCACCAGAGCCAATTGCTTTTTTCAAACTCTCAGTTGATCCAATGGAAATAATAGAAACGGCGCTTTTTGGGCCAACACCCGAGACTTGAAGAAGGTTTTCAAAAAAGACCAAATCATCCTTTTTAGTAAACCCATAAAGTTCATGAGCATCTTCGCGGATTACGAGTTTTGTTCGAAAAACTTCTTCATTTCCGGGTTTTGTTCTTATAAGGTCGTCCGTTGTGCAAAATATTTCATAGCCGATACCGCCAGTTTCCAAAATAAGAGATTTTTCATTTATTTCTAGGACTTTTCCTTTTATTAGTCTGATCATACTCCTTATGCTATCAAATCTTGCTAGTATTGGGAATTTCTGGTAAATTCAAGTTATTCAGGTGGCCTTGTGGCACTGAAGGCGCCGTGTCAAAGGTTCAAAATTATCTATCAAATTTATTACAAATTATTATTTAATTCATAAAGTATTATGCCAATTACAAAATCAGCTAAAAAAGCATTAAGACAATCTGGCCGAAAAAGAGCGGTTAATGATCGACGAAGAAAGGCGATGAGAGAAGCTATCAAGACAGTTGAAAAACTAGTTAAGGGTGGAAAAGGGGACGAAGCAAAAAAGACTCTTTCAACTGCATTCCAAGCAATCGATAAGGCAGGAAAGGCTGGAGTTATTAAAAAAGGGAACGCCTCAAGAAAGAAATCTCGACTAGCAAAAATAGTTAAATAATATGTCTTTGTTTTTTTACTACGGAGACGAATGTCCGCACTGTGAAAAAATGATGCCATTGATTGATCAGCTTGAAAAAGAAACAGATGTGAAAGTGGAGAGGGTGGAAGTCTGGCACAATGACGAAAATATGCATGAACTAGAATCTATCCCAGAACAGAAAGATTGCGGAGGAGTTCCATATCTTTGGAATGATGTCTCTCGAAAAGGAATTTGCGGAGAAGCGACAATTGAGGAGCTAAAATCGTGGGCAGGTGCCTAAGATGTGAGTTCGTCGAATAGGTAAAATAAAAAGGCGGGATAATTCCCGCCTTTTTTAATAATCTGCCATTTCAACTATCGGCTCAAAACCAGTAGCTTTCATTTTTAATCTTGTAGCTGCCATATCTGAATCTGTAACTTTAATATGGTCGAACCATTCAGAAAAAGTTCCCAAAATCCAATGTTGTTCTATTGGAGTATAAGAAGACAATTTTTGCTTTAAATGAACAACAGTTTCAAAATATTCACCTTCAGTATTGTATTCCATGCCAATTTTTAAAATTTGGCTATTTAAGAAATCCATACCTTTAACATAATACTTATTTTCAACAATTAATTTTGCGTATTCTTTATCTTGCTGCTTAATCTTGTTAATTGTTTCAGTAAGTTTTTTTGAGTAAATACTTCCATCACTCATTTTGCTCCATGTGTGTATGCCACATTTGTCCATTACGGCAAGAAAGTCGATATCACTATTCACATTTTTCATTGCCAGAAGTGCTTGTGTGTTCATCTTTTCATACAAATACACAATAGCTGTGTCATAGCTTGAATAACGATTCGGCAACTTAGCGTAGAGGTCTGCGTAAGTATTCATGTGCTCCCTTACTTTAGGAGAAACTTTGTACTGTGTCTGTGTTTGAGCTACAAGAGGTAAGCTTAAAATAATTAGGCAAAATAAGTAAGTGCTTAATTTTTTCATTTTCTTAGGGTTTTAAATTGTTTATGAATTTTCTATATAGTATCATTAATTATCTTTTTGTCAAATAGAATAAAAAACACCCCACGCGGGGTGTTTTTTTGACAGTAATACTGTTAGCCTGTAGTGTACTTAAAAACATTCTTAAAAACTAAAAAATATGAAAAAAATTGATGGACACGGACACATACTTCCGCAGGCAAACGAAATTCCAAAAAGTATAAAAGATGCGGGGTATTTTAACATTGTAAATCACCCCGGCAAGCTAATAATGACTCAAGATTTTATAAAGTGGAGTCGGCCAATATCGGACGAAACATTTTTTGTAGAACCAAGGCTTGAATGGATGGAGAGACATAATATCTCTCAAACAGTGCTAATAACCCTTTCTCAGTTGTATTGTAATGGTGTAAAAAGTAATCAGGCGGCGTTTGATATTATGAAGTTTCAAAATGATTTTCATTTGGGTCTACAAACAAAGTATCCAAAAAAATTTTTTTGTGGTTTTGTGGGGATGCCGAGAATGCTCGAAGCAACACTTAGAGAAATGGAGATTCGTCAAAAAGAGGGCTTGCAATTTCTTTGTTTGCCAACTCATTACAAGCTTGAAAATGGAAAGTATGTTTCATCAACAGATAAAAATTGCAACGAAATATTTTCTTTGGCAAATGAGCTTGGTTTACCAATTCAGTTTCATCCGTATGATTATGAAGAAATTTTTAACCTTGAGGATATTGATTCGGATTGGGCGGGACACAAATCTCCGATGCCGGCACTTACGGCTCATTTTTATGATCGGTTAATTAGCCAAGGTTTGCACGAAAAATATCCAAATGTAAGATTTTATCTTTCTCATGGTAATTCAGTTGGAGTTTCAACCATTGGAAGACAAAATCAGGCATGGCTTGGAAGGCCGGATTTGCGGGGAGCAGGAAGTAAAAGTCCACTCGAAGCCTTGAAAGCTGAAAATATTTTTGTGGATTCAATTGTTCATGATCCAGATTTAATTTGGCTTTTAAAAAGAAAAATTGGAGTTGGTCAGATTATTCACGGCATTGATTCGCCGTATCCATTAGGGGATGGGATAGATTATCTTGATGATGGTATGTACCCCGGCGCAACACTTGATCGTGCTGAAAAAGAAGGTTTTATAACTGATATTGAAAAACAAAAAATACTCAGTGAGAATGTCTTCAATTGGCTGTATGGTAAAAAGTAAATTAAAACACCTCGAAAGAGGTGTTTTTTTATTTTTTGACATTAAATATTTACAGGAGTACTATTGTTAAAAATAAATAAATTTAAAAGTCATGGAAACTGAAGTTTAAAAAAGTATCCTTAAAATCTTAAACAACAAATTATTCTCTGGGTTGTCTATAGGCAACCAACTTGTGTCTGAAAATTTCAGACTGGACAAACACAAACAGATTGATAATTTGGCTTGGCGGAGTAGCACTAAGTTGGGTCGTGGACTCAAGGCGTTTGAGATTTTAGTAGAGCCGGAGGTGTACTCCGGCTTTTTGTTTTGTGATCCCGGTAGGGTAATCTTTCGTTACACGAACAGTATACCTTTTTGGCAAACTCAGAACGAGTTCTTCGTTTACATCGAAAAGCTTTTCGATTCCTACACAGACGACGAGCAGTCGTCGTCCTCGGGATCACCAAATAAAAATGGCCACCAAATGGTGACTCATTTTTAAACTGGTGATCCCGGTAGGAATCGAACCTACATTTTAACTTCCGCAAAGTCATGTCCTATCCATTGAACGACGGGACCAATAGATAGGTAGACATTATCAATTTTTGAGTTAAAAAGCTAGAACCCCAATCTCTCCATCACCATTCTGTGTTTCGGTTCTTGAATAGCTTTTTCTTTTATTTTTGTTTTTAGATAGTTCGCTATGTTATCAACATCGTCTTCTTCTACATAGATACTTACAATAGGGTCGACAAGCCGAGAGGACATAAATAACAGTCTCGGTTCATCATCTGAATGGTCGATACAAAAATGTTTTATAGAATCATAAGGGTAAAGGTATTCATTCATTCGAATGCCTTTCTTGTTTATTGTGACTTCTATTTCTCCAGGCTTTCTTTTTGAAAAATAAAAAACCATAGCTACAGACAGGAGTATAAAAATCGCAAACAAAAAGTTTTTTATCAGAATAGAGCCAACAGTAAGAGCGAAAGCAGTTATTCCAACTGCCCAATACCAATCATTAGACCGATGAACTTCTCGGTATTCCAATGCAAACCATTTTATTTCGTCTCTCATTATTCTAATTGTATAAAACTTATACTATTTTTGCACGCGTGCTTTTTATTTTCTCAAGTTTTCAGGCAATGCATTGTATGCTTCAGTTATCTTTTGAGATAATTCTTTTTTGATCGCATCAATTTCTTTGTTTCTAGTAGCTGTAAGTTGGGCAATTTCAAGCTTTGATCTTCTTAGGAAAGAAGATTTTGCCATTCCGCGGTCTTTCATTTTTTTGATTGTATCGAGTTCGTCTTTTATTTTTTCTTCAAACAATCCAGTGCACAAAACTTTAAGCGTTCCAAGGCGGTTTTTTGATTCAGTTTCTATATCTTTGAAATATGTTTCACTAGAAGAATCTTGTTTTGAAAGAGAAAGGAGTGTGTCGCGTTCGTATTTTTCCCAAGCAATATCTGTTTTGTTTCTTGCATTAGACAGGAGATCAAAAAGAGTTTTTTCAAAATTTTCTACTGCTTTTTTGTCGGCGTCGGTTTGCGCTTTTGTCATAAGATGAATGACAAATTTTTTATATATTGAGTCGACACGATTTCTTTCTTGGGTAAATTGCTCGCTTCTTTTTGACCATTCTTGTTTTATATCTTCGGTTCTTTTTTCTCGAGATTTTAGAACTTCTTCTCTGATTTTACTTTGTTCTTTTTTTATATCAGATTCAATTTTTGAAATTTTCTGGCACACAGATGAAGACCCGCCGTTTGAGGCGAAAGTTTGAATAGGCGTAAAAAGCACTGAAACAAGCACAAGAAAAACGATTATTGATTTTTTGTTAGAAATTTTCTCCATAGTAATTTACAAAATTATTAACTCCTGTTTCATCGTAAGTCGCAAATTTTTCATCGGACGAATTTGAATAAGTTGAAAATTCTTCTTCTGTAATTGTTTGGAAATCTTCTTGTTGAAAATTTTCATTTGCAGGTGCGGACATTTTCATTAAAGAATTTTCTTGCACTGAATTGTCGGCTACTTCATTTTGAACCAACGCAAAAGAACTCGCACTATCTGTCGTAGGTTCTAAAATAGGGTCAGCGTTTGGTTGTAAATTATTTTTTACAGAAAGTCCGACGATTAATATCACAGCCAAAGCAGGGACAGAGATTTTGAAAAACATTGGAATGTAAAACGGAGACTTGGTTGGGTTAGAGTTTTGAGGTAGTGTTTCTTCTCCTAGCATTTTCATTGCCTTCAAAAAAGATTCATGCGGAGCTTTTATTTCTTTTCTTAGATTTTGGAGTTGAGAAATAACCTGCAAGTCTTTTGCATCAAATTCTTCATTATTTTGTTGTGGTATTTCTTTATTCATAGTCTTTTATATTTTCTCTTAAAGCTTTTATTCCACGCGAGAGTAGTTGCCGAACTGCTTCTTCGCTTTTTCCCATAATTTCCGATATGTCTTTGGCGGGAAGGTCTTCGACATATCTGAGCGTCAGGGCTTCTCTTTGTTCTTCGGACAGTTTTTCGATCATATCCTTAAAGTCGAGTCCCAGTTCTTTTTTGTCTTCAGCTTGATTTTCGCTTTCGATCATTACCACTTCGTCGCTTACTATCGTGTTTCTGGTGCCACGTTTCCGCCAGTAGTCGATAAGGGTGTTTCGGGCGATGGTGAATATGAAGCTTGGCAGGGAAATGGTTTGGGTTATTTTTGTGAGGTTTGCGTAAAACTTTACAAAGGAGGTTTGGGTCAAATCTACCGCCTCGTCGTCATTTTGGGTTCGCATAAAAAAGTAGCGATAGAGCGGGGAGTAGAAATACTTGTATATTTCGTCCTGCGCCGTAACAGAGCCATCTCTGGCCTCATCAAACAGCTTCTTTAGTTTTTCGTGGTCATTAGCTCTTTCAGACATAATAACGCATATTATACTGTATTTGTGATGGGTGGAAACAGGAAATATGCTCCAAAACAAAAACAACCACTATTCCAGGTAGTGGTTGTTTTCAGTTATTTATTTAAATTTAAACAAGATTTTTGTTAGTGGTTAAGTCTTAGTTTTATATTTTTTCTTCATATCCGCAACAGATTTTTTGATGAGTATTTTTAGGGTAGGGATATGAACATTTTCTAGTTTTTTAATATATAAGCAAGATCCACCACTTGTTTTGTGCGGACCGATTTTTTCAAGTAAATCCCCGTATCCTTTAAATCCCGGCATTATGTAAATTGTTATTCCTGTTGCTCTTGGGGAAAATGCGATAAGTGGCCAATCTCCCTCTTGGGAAGAACGATCAGATTTGTAATGATACTCACCAAAACCAACAATGCTTTCGCCCCACATTGTAGGTTTTAGTTTTGTCGTTTCTTCAAAAATACTAAGTAGTTTTAAAGAATCATTTCTTTTTTGTTCGTCTTTTATAGTTTTAATAAATTTTTTTGGTGGAACTTTGGTTGGTTTTGTTTTTACTTCTGCCATATGGATTTAATATAACATACCGAAAAAGAAGAGGAGAAAAATAAAAGACCGTCCAATCGGACAGTCTTTGTTTTAGGTTCAGTCTTAATTTATACATGCGGTATTCCCATATAATGTTCAATGAACATTATATTCGCAGGATTTTTTATTACCGCTGAGGTAACGTCAAAAATATAAGCTATTGTTTCGCCATATTCACGAAACGTTTTTTGATGTTCTTTTGATAATGCATCGTAATGCTTTTTAAGTTTTTCATAAAATACTTCACCTTCAGTATTCCAAGCTGGAATATTAATTACATCTTTTTCCAATTCCATGGCTACTTTTTCTAACCCTTCAGTTTCTTTAGATATATTCATAATAAAACGAAATATTTTTTTAATGAAAGCGTTTAGTTTTTCAGAATTCATAAAAAGATTAATAATAAAGAGTGGTAATAAGCAAAGAAGTAGGGCAATCCAAATTAGAAAAATAGTAATAACTGGAATTACACCAAAAACTGATACCATGAAAGCTTTGTCAGATGATGAAAAGTGGTTAACCAGCAGAACGATAATAGTAAGCCCGATTACATAGATTCCAAAATATTTTAATAGGCGGAAGTTATCCCTCGCTTCTTGGGTTTTGTACTTTGTATATGCTTCAATGTAAGCAGATGTTTTTTGAAGTGCAATCTGGAAATACTCAATTTTGTTGTCGGGAATAATTCCCAAGCTGAGCAAATAGGTAAGTGCTATTTGTTCACGTTCGCTTAGTGATTTTTTATCTTTTTTCATTTTTTAAAGAGTTTAGATTATTTGTGTAAATTGTACGTTATATAGCTAAATATGTAAATGTGTCGTCAAAAGTTGACAAATAAACTCGTTTGGCGTAGCATTAAAACATGAGTCAAAATATACAGGATATAGTAATTAATATTGGATTAAACAAAGCCGAAGCCACTACTTTTTCGGTCCTTATGCAATATCCTGATGGTATGTCTGTTCTAGAATTGAGTCGAGAATTAAATTTACCTCGTCCAACAATATACTCACACCTCGAGGAGCTTTTTAAGATTGGAATTGCTAAAAAGGGGTTACATGAAAATACCTCCGTCGTATATCCTGAGTCAAAAGAAATTATTGAAAGTATATTTGAAGAAAAAATTGCTTCATTAAAAAAATCAAAAGAACATCTTTCGTTGAGTTTTGATAATAAAAAAAGTATTACAAAATTTAAGCCGAAGTTTTTTGTATATGAAGGGCAAAATGCTTACGAACAAGTGTGGCGAGATATCCTTAGAACAAGAGAAGATTCTTATTGGGTTTGGCCTGTTAAGGGAATGCTTGAGAAGGGGATTTCAGTAGAAAAAATAAAAGAATTTCACGAGGAAAGAATAAAGAGAAATATTGTTATGAATGTTTTGTGGCCTGAAAGAATGAAATTAGATATTGAAAAATCTCCGTTCCTTATTTCTTCTGATGAAAAAATTTCTTTACGAAAAATCCGTATCTTACCTAAGGAGCTCGATCAAGATGTTGGATATGGTATTTATGGAAACAGGGTTGCTTTTATTTCAGCTGGATCGGAGAACTATGCTTTTGTGGTAGAAAGTAAAGAGTTGACAAAAACTCTTAAAAATCAATTTGATTTCTTTTGGGGAATTTCTAAGAAGTATTTGTAGTTGGTTGTGTGTTTGATTGTTGTAGTGCGGCGAGAGTTTCGAACCTTACAGGTTCAGTACACCTTTTCAATTTACTTAGAGCAAAGCTCCTCGTAAATAATGAAAAGCTTTTCGAATCTCGCACGTACGGCACGCAGGTGTCGTACTCGCCTCCGCATATAAAAAAGACCCGAAATATCGGGTCTTTTTTATATGCGGAGGCGGCGAGATTCGAACTCGCGGTACGGTTTCCCATACAACAGTTTTCAAGACTGTCGCCTTCAACCACTCAGCCACACCTCCGAGATTTAGATTACTGTATTTTCGTTTTTTTCTCAAGTTTTTGTAAATAATAAAAACCACCCAAAGCAGGGCGGTTTTTAGATTTTGAAGTCAATATGTTCTTCTTCTTTTTGATTTTCGCTTCTTGTGGTTGCGACAGATTTTTCAAAAAGTTTTTTTATTGGACGTTTAAATACTTGAGAAACTCTTTCTTTTGAAACTTTGGCAACTTTGAAAAGATACCAGATATCCAATATAGAAAGAGTGTTTAAAAGAAGTAGGGCAACAAACCATCCACGGTCTCCGTTTCTGGCGGCTGTCCAGACAGAAAAGATTTTCCAAATCAATGTCCAGAAGCTTAAAAGAAAAATGACTATAAATATAATTGTTTCGTCGTGCACGAAAGAATTATACCAAGCGTTTATTTAAAAGGCTATATTTATGGTATATTCCAAGTTATGAAATACTTGGGAATTGATTTTGGGGGTAAAAATATTGGAGTTGCTGTTTCAGATGATGGTGGCCAGATTGCTTTTCCGTTCAAGACACTAAAAAATGAAGGAGGGCTTATAACTTCAATAAAACAAATTTGTCTTTCTGAAAATATAGAAACAATAGTTTTGGGAAAATCGATTAATGACCAAGGAGAGCCAAATCAAATTCAAAAACAAATTGAAAATTTTAGAGAAGTGCTTATTGCAGAAGTTAAGTTGCCGGTTAAATGGCAAAATGAAAGTTTTTCGTCTGTGCATGTTTTAGATGATGCCAAAGGTCGAGATGGGGGAGATCATGCTCAGGCGGCCGCGCTAATACTTCAGAGATTTTTAGAGAGAGTAAATTCTTGATAAACTATATATATGGAAAACATAAACATTGATGATTTTGCAAAAATAGAAATAAAGTTTGGAAAAATTCTTTCAGCTGAAACAGTTGAAGGTGCAGATAAGCTTATAAAATTTATGGTAGATCTTGGTGAAGAACAACCTCGTCAAATTCTTTCAGGAATAAGAGAGCGATATGAAGCTTGGGAGAGTTTGGTTGGTAAAATGGTACCAGTTGTTGCGAATCTTCCAGCTCGAAAACTGAAAGGCCTAGATAGTCAGGGGATGATAATGTACGCAGTTGGCGAGACAGAATTTGCACCGATTCATCCAGAGTTTAATGTTGCCCCAGGCACAAGAGCTTCTTAGTGTGGAAATATTTTTACCAGAAAACATAATCGGTACATTTGGCCTACTTGGGGCTGGTATTGTTATTTTTGCTGAAACAGGTCTATTTTTCGGATTTTTTTTACCGGGTGATACTCTTATTTTGACTGCCGGTGTTTTTGCTTCACAGGGCTATTATTCTTTTGCTGCCATGTTTGCTGTTTTGGCAATATCAGCAATTGCTGGAGACATACTCGGTTATTTTAGTGGACAAAAGATGGGAACTTATTGGTTTTCTAAAAAAGAATCTTTTTTCTTTAAAAAGGGTTATATTGAAAAAGCAGAGTATTTTTATAATAAATATGGAATTGCGACTATAGTTGTTGCTCGTTTTGTGCCAATAGTTCGCACATTCGCTCCGATTATTGCCGGAGTTATAAAAATGAAATATTCAACTTTTCTTTTTTATAATATTTTCGGCGCACTTTTGTGGGTTTTAGGTATTGGAGGACTTGGGTATTTTTTGGGAGGAATTTTACCTCAAAATACTATTTTACATGGCGCTCTGGTTGGTTTTATTTTTATATCTATTCTCACACCACTTGTGCCAAGAATATTTAATAAATTTTTTAATAAAAAATTAGAAACAACTGAAAGTACTGAAGAAAAAAAATAAAATATTGCTGTATAATAAGCAGTATGAAAATTCTATCTAAGTTTTTTCCGTCTCCAAATTATTTAAATATTCCTTGCTTTGGTGTCTACATATCAGACGCTTCTATAAAATATGTGCAAATAGATTCAAATGGTTTTTTTGATAATCTAGGAAAGTTTGGAGTAATAAATCTAGAGGAAGGATTGGTGGTAAACGGAGAAATAAAAAACCCTATAAAAATAATTGAAATTCTTAGAGAATTAAAAAACAGAGAAAAAATAAATTTTGCCAGAATTGGAATTCAAGATAATAAAGTATTTCAATATACAATCGATGTGTCTATTGAGAAAATAAAAAATATACAGCAAATAGTCGAAGCAAGTGTTGAAGAATATGCCAAAAGTTCTTTTAAAAACTTCGAAATGGATTACGAGATTGTTGAAAGCAATATTAAAAATATTACAGTTTTGGTTTTTGTTTCTAAAAAATCAACAATAAATAATTTTGTGTCTGTTTTTGACAAGGCAAAAATTAAATTAGTTTCTATTGAGCCAATTGGAAATGCTCTTGTTAGGGCGCTTGTAAGGGATAGTAAAAATTATTTAATAGTAGATATTGGAAAAAAGAAAACATATTTGCATTTTGTGAAAAATAGTAAAAAAGTTTTTTCTGATGAAATAAATTTTGGGGGAGATGCTATAACAAATAGTTTGAAAAAAGAGCTTGGCGTGCCTTTTTTGGAGGCTGAGAATAGTAAAATAAAAATTGGTCTCAAAAAATCAACAGAAAGCAAGGAAATTTTTGATGTTTTGACTAATAGCATTTCAGCACTAAAAGAAAAAATAAATAATACCTATGTAGATTGGGCAACTAGTAATAGTGAGTCTGGTTTTAAAATAGAAAATATAATAATCTCTGGTGGTACAGCAAATATGTTTGGGTTAAGGGATTATTTGGCAATAACACTTAGGATTCCGGTTAAAATTGCAAATCCCTGGGTAAATCTAAAAACAAAAGATTCTTTTGTTCCGACAATGTCTTACGAAGAATCTTTATCATTTGCTCAGGTTATTGGTCTTTCTATGGCTGAAAAATAAAATGATAAATTTTTTACCACAAAATAAGAAAAGAGAAATTGATCGTCTTTTAAATAGGCGAGCTTATATAATTTTGTTTTTTTGTATTGGAATTATTTTCTTTATTTTTTCTTTATTTTTGACACCTTCTGTTTATTTTTTGAATATGAAAAAGGAGAATTTGAATAATGTCTTGGCGTTATCTATAGAGCAAAGAAATAGAATTCTTCAGGATACAAAAAATGAAGTTGTGGAATCTAACAATGTTGCCTCTCTTTACCTTAGGGGAAAAGAAAGAGTTAGTGTTACCGATGTCTACTTCTCTCAAATTATAAAAAATAAACCAGATAGTATTAGTTTGAATAGTTTTTCTTTTAAAGACGGGGATGAAGTCTCGGTAGACGTTTCTGGAATTTCACCGAGAGTTGAAGCAATTTCTCTTTTTGTTGAAAGTTTGAAATTGGTTCCAAAAGTAGAAGAAGTTGTTGTGACGGATTCAAAAGAAATCACGGGAGGATTTTTTGATTTTGATATTAGAATTATTTATGAAAAATAGTAATAAAAACATTTTATTTGTGACCGCTTTTCTAATTGCCACATTGGGTGTTTTTTCAACCACTTTTTTTATCCGAGAAATTATTTTAGGAATAAAATCCTCTTCTGATTTGAAAAGAGATGTTGGAATGTCAGAAGTAATTGATCTTTCGATAGAGAATGCACAGAAAGATCTGATTGGATCAAAAGAAAGTATCAATACGTTGGGTGCACTTTTTGCAAATAAAGAAACACTTAAAGATAAATTTTCTAAAATAGAAAATGATTTGAATTCGGTTCGAGATACATTTGAGTTTGTGCCTATGGAAAGTAAAGACTCTGAAAATATTGTATTTTCTGGAAAATCTACAGGAAAGTTTTCTGAAGTCACAAGGCAATTGCAGATTATTGAAAATCATATTTACCCAATTAAAATTTCAAAAGTAAGTTTAATCAAGACAAATAAAAATTCGCCTGATTCATGGATTTTGTTTTTTGAGGCAGAGTTTTTAACAAATGAAAAATATGAACAAGAATAAAGTTTTTATAAAAAAAGAAATGTCAGAAGTTTTGACATATAGATGGGGGAGAATACTAAAAATCTCTTTTTGGCTTCTTGTTTTTGGATTTTTGGCATCAGTAGTCTTATTTGTATATTTATACAAAACATTTGAAAGACCGGTGCTTGTGGAAGAATCTGAAAAAACACTATTTTTGGACAAGGTTAAAATAAAAGAAGCTGAAAACTTTTATAAAGAGAACGACAATTTGATCGAAGTCTTGAAACAGAATAAATCAGAAGCCATTGACCCGAGCGTCGTAAACAGTTATAGTTTGGTTCAGTAAAAGATAGTTGCCTCCGTAGTTCAATGGATAAAACGACTCCCTTCTAAGGAGTAGCTCTAGGTTCGATTCCTGGCGGGGGCACAAAACAAAAAACACTACTTAGATTATGAGTAGTGTTTTTTGTTTACTATTTTGTCCCTGCCAGGAATCGAACCGAAGGCGCTAATTTTTAAGGAGCGAAGCGACTATAAAAATTAAGCGTTTCGACCGCAGGGAGAGGCGATTCCTGTACTGACCCTGTAAGGGTCGATATCCTGGCGGGGAAATTAAGCGTTTCGACCGTAGGGGGAAGCGATTCCTGGCCGGCAATCGTGACAAAATAACACTTTATGATATAGTTCTTTGGTAATTACAGGTTGTAATTATATTGTGCGCGCGGTTAGCTCAGTTGGTAGAGCAGCGCTTTTACACAGCGAAGGTCAGGGGTTCAAATCCCTTACCGCGCACATGAGCCATGCGAATGGCCGGTAGTGAGTGAACTGCTTCACTCACGTAGGATTTGAAGAGCTTTTCATTATTTACGAAGAGCTCTGCTCTGAGAAAATTGAAAAGGTGTACTGAAGCTGTAAGCTTCTAATCCCTTACAAATATTTGTGACCTAATCCCCATAAAACCTATTAAATAATAAGCAACAAAAAGACGCCTTAGGCGTCTTTTTGTTGCTAGCTATTTTTGTATGATTCTAACATTTCTCTTTTTTCTTCTGGAGTTTTTCCGGTAACATCAGCAACTGTTCCGTCAGGCATATTCATCATTTCTCTTGGGCCTGAATCCTGTTCAACTGTATTTGTTGCAGAATCATTATTTTTTGGTTCTTGTTCCATAATATTTCTTGTCTATTGACTAATAATATTTACCATGGTATCATAAAACAAAAATAAAGTCAAATGGAAAAAGCCCTAAGAATTGTGATTTCTGGGGAGATTTCCCAGAGGCACTTAGATGTACTTACTAAAGAATCGCAAAATCTTCCTCTTGATGTTAATGTAATTAAAATCGTTATTAAATCCAGGGGTGGTAACGCAAACGTTGCAGCTAAAATAGTAAATTTAATTGAAAAATTAAAGTCCAATGGGATGGAAGTTCACACTATTGGGTCTATGTTTGTTTGTTCGGCTGCATTTATTGTATTCATACATGGGAGTAAAAGAACTCATATTACCGGTACAATATTTAAAATCGATTTACCCCACAAGGTTGAAAATATTGAACTTTTGTTGGGTTATTCAGAGACAAGGGATAAGTTGATTGAATTATTAAAACAAAATGAAAGAATAATAAACGCTCGGCAGGAATGGATATCACGGATTGTTCAAAATACTAATTTTTCCGCTGAAGATGTTGTAAAATTTGATGCAGAAGGTTTTGAAATTTCAAAAGACGAAATATTCAGATTGGGAATTTGCACTAAAGAGCCAGCAGTTTAATTGCTGGCTTTTCTTGTTTTATAATGGTTTTCGTGTAATAGTGAAGTAAGTCGCACGATTATTCGAAATAACTTAACTATATTATGGACGAAAACAATACAGTAGCTCCAGTAGATGAAAATAATAACGTAGTAACCCCAGTAGGTGAAGAAAGCAATATGGGTGCTGAAATGCCAACAGAAGGATCAGAAATGACAGAAACAGAAGAAAAGAAGGAAGAAGAGGAAGCTGAAATGTAGTCGCACAAACGCACCCCTCGGGTGCGTTTTGAAATTATGGAAATTATAAAAGAAACAAAAGATTATATTATTTTGAACAAACCGGCTGGTTTGGTTGTTCATGGCGACGGAAGAAGTTGCGATGAAACTCTGTCTGATATTTTAATAAAGAAGAAAATGGTTCCTATAAATGTAGGGGAGCAGATTTCTGTAGATCGAATTGAAGGTGCTTCTATTTGCAAATTGCCTTCGCACAAATACTTAAAAACTATTTTGAAAATTTATCGCCCTGGTATTGTGCACCGGCTTGATAAAGATACATCTGGAATTATGATTGTCGCCAAAAACCCAAAATCATTTTTATACTTCAAAACACAATTCAAAAAAAGACGAGTTATAAAAAATTACAAGGCAATTGTTTGGGGTAAGATAAATCGCCCAACTTTTGCTATTTCAGCTCCAATTGCTCGAAGTATGATGGATTTTAGAAAATACAAAACTGGCAAAAATACTCGAGGAGAAAAAAGAGATGCACTAACAAATTTTAGAGTAATTAAGAGTTTTGAATACAATGGTGAATGGTTTACATATCTAGAAGCGAGTCCAAAAACCGGAAGAACCCATCAGATTCGAGTTCATTTGGCTCATATTGGAAATCCAATTGTTTCAGATTCTTTGTATGCTGAGGGCAAGCCTCAAATGCTTGGCTTCAAGCGTCCGGCTTTGCATGCTCACAAGATATATTTTAAAGAAATGGAAGGTGAACAGGTCTCCTACGAAGCACAAATGCCAGATGACTTCAAAAAGGCACTAGCACTTGTAAATCTTTGACACCAAAGCATAAGTGTGATTTAATTCAATAAATTTAAATTAAAACTCTGCACTTATGAAAAAAATTGATAAAGAAAGTACGTATAACTTCCTTAGAGCATCACTTATCTTGGTTCAATCATTTGCCGTAACCTTAATCATAGTATTTGCCTGGTTAAATTTGAGGCATAAAATTTATTATTTTTTTGGGCTAGATGCAAGTGGTTCTCTGGCGACTGAGCTAGGATCGGATCTTGTTGTGTTTATGCCGGCAATGCTTTATGGAGCGCTTCAGGCATTTGTCATCAACAGAATAATGGGCCAGAATAGTAGAATAAAATCAGCAATTGATACTAAAAATGCCCGGTTATTTTTAGAGGAGAGAGATCGTCGTACTCCAGGAATAGTGCATGTAATGATGTTTACAATTTCTTTCCTAACAATAGGCATGGCTTCTCTTTATCAGTATTGTTCAGAAGAAGTTGCAATCTTTGCTATAGGGACGTGTACATTTATTGCATCACTTGGGTTTTTTGTGGCAATTGAGCTCGATAATCCATTTAATGGTGTTTCTCGAATTCCACCTAGTTGTATCCCAAAAGGTTGGAGTACTATGACAATAGAAGATATTGTTTTTAAAAAAGTTCCAAACTTTGAAAATGGATTTCTTTCTGATGGTGGAAGTTATTGTGAATTAGATCAATTTGAATGAAAAAAGGGCTGTAAAACAGCCCTTTTTTTTGCGAGTAATTTAGGAGATTATCATTAGTGGAACACTATTGACATTTTGTCTAGTTTGTTATAATCTGGCAAAAATTGATTAATAAAAATTAACTCAAAAATCGAACATTAAAAACAAAATAAAATGATAAATGAACCACAATCACCACAAAACCAAGGATTCGGGGGTATTTTTACCAAGCTTAAACAAGTAGTCTTCACTGAAGAATATCTCGAAGCCACAGGTCAAAAAACCCAAAAAACAGAAATTAATCCAAACTCCACAGTATTAAAACCAACAACTTCTCTTAAAACAGAAAATGTTACAGTTTCCAATGGAAATGAAAATTACGTTAAGGAAATGGTAGAAAAGGTTTACTCGTTTCTTGAAAAAGTTAATAAGCCAGGGATTGATTTTATGGAGCTTTGGAATGCAGCTGAAAAGATGGGCGGTGTAACCGAACAGAACTTACAGAATGCTTTCACTGCTCTTAAAATTGCAACCGGTGACACTTTAACAACGGACGAATTGATTCGGTCTGGTAAATCGTACAAGACTGAAATTAATAAGTTGATTGAATCGAACATCAAAGAAAAGCAAAACGAGCGTTTAAAAATTTTATCTAATCAGGAAAGTGAAAAAAGTAATCTGGAAACAGAAATTACTGATACTGCAGAGCAAATTGAAATTTTGCAGAAGTCGTTGAATGAAAAGAGAGAAAAACTTGCGTCAATTGACGCAAGGTATAAGCCGGAGGTATTAAATCTTGAAAATAAAATCTCCGCCGGCTCGAGCGCCCTTAATTTTGTGAATACTGAAATGCAATCTGTGATTGATCTTATCTCTAAAATTAAATTTTAAACTGAACCTAAAATCAAAAATTGAAATGACACAAAATTCTCAATCAATGACATTGTCTAAGGACGTGTCTACGAAACTCCCAATCTTTCAAGTTTTGGGAAACCAGTTACCGGAAAGTTTTAAAACACCGGAAGCAAAGAAAACAGGGTCTAAACTTATGTTTTGGCTGTTGTTTGCAGGTATGATTTATGGATTTGTAAAAATCCTTCCAATCATACTGGCTTCAACGTGGATGGCCGTCAAGATTGCCCTCTGTATAGCCGTGTTAACCATTTTTGTTATTGCTTATCCTCATGTTGTGAATTTACTTCACCGTTTAGGGAGAGTGTTAAACAAAAAAGGTGAAATCGGAATTGCGAAAAAGTTTCACATGGAAACTCTACGTAATTTAGAGGAGGACGCAGATGACACTTACAAAAAAGTGCGCACAAGAATTACTCAAGTGGAAGGTGTACGTACTGACATGATTACAAGCGCTGAAGCGGATAATAAATCTGCCGAAGAAAAGTTTGAACATGTTAGGAAGCTTACAGAAGATGCCGGGAAAGAGGATCAGAAAGCGATAAACTTTCAAAAAGAATTAAATCATGAGAAATCACGACAGGCTGAACGTAGGGCAAATGAGCTTCGGCAAAATGCAAGTATTCTAAAACTCGAAGGAGAATCCACTATGGAAACAGCTCGCTCGTATGCTCAGTATGCGAATGAATTTGGTAAGGCTATCGAAATCCTTCGGGATAATGAATCAGCTGCCAAAATATTCAAAAACGCACTTTCTTCAAGTATTCGTATTATTGAAAAGAAACTTGAAGCAACCGACAAGATGAAGGCAGCTACCGATGGTATTGCTGACATCTTTGGGTTCAAAAACAAGTGGGAATTTCAGGTAGCGATGGATGCTGCACAATCTAAAATCTCTAACAACATTGCAAGCATCAAGAGAAATCTTGAATTTGTAAATGAAAATAACCTTACTTCACTTAAAACAGCTTCTCAGTCAGAACTTGAAACATTTGTTCAGAAAATTGATTCCGGACATATGAAAAAACTTAATGTGGCAGAAATTACTGATCCACATTATGAATTAAGCAAAGAAGAGAAACCTGATTCTTCATTCAACATTCTTAACTAAACTAACAATTTCAAAATCTTAAAAACTCAGTATCGAAATGGAAAATAAAAATCCTAGTATGTGGAACGGCCTTGCGTGGCCTGTTAAAGCTATCTTAATAGTAATAATAATATGCGCAGTTGGATGGGGTGCGTATTCGCTCAATCTTATTCCAGGTCTTTCGACCGAAGAATCAAAAGTTGTTGCAAAAGCAGAAATGTCTAAGGAGTCGGTTAACACCACTTCTAAAACAGACATGCTGCCGGTACCAAACATTGATGAAATGGATTACGCTGAAGTCGATAACCGTCCTTTAATTAAACTCATGAATTGGGTTTGGTTTGGGAATGCTGGTATCTTCTCTGCAAATGGTGGTCTCGTTACAATGAAAGGAACACTGATGGATGAATACGGATTAAATGTTCGTATGATTACTAACAATAGTGTTGCTGACATGAAGCGAGAACAACTTGCGTTTGTTAATGCATTTGCCGCGGGAGAAAAAAATCCAGAAGTCGGAGTAGCCTTCGTTACTGTAATGGGTGATGGTTACCCGGCATACGTTTCTGCGATGAATCAGCAGATTGTAAAAGCGTTTGGTCCCGAATATAAATTAAAAGTTATTGGGATAGCCGGATTTAGTCTTGGTGAAGATTGTATTATGGGTCCTATTGAGTGGAAAGAAAATCCACAATCAATGAAGGGATGTGTAATATCTGCGGTTATTGGTGATGGTGATTGGGGTCTGGGCGTACGTTTTGGGGGCGGGGATAATGGTTTAAAAATCAACCCTGATCCTGATACTTATGATCCGGAAGCTATGAATTTCGTGCCTGCACCTGATGATGATTTTATGAAAGCTGCTGAAGATGTAATTGCTGGACGTGTCGTTGAGCTTAAAGTCAAAGACTCGAACGGTAAACTTACAGGCAAAACTATTAAGAAAAAAATCGAAGGTGCTGGAACTTGGTTTCCTGGTGATCGTCTTGTGGCGAAAAAGACAGGATTAGAAAAGGTGGTCTCTACTTCTCAATATCCAAATCAAATGGCAACAGTCATTGTTGGATGCGATAAGTGGATGAAACAAAACAGCGATTTAGTTGTTAAGTTTCTAAGTGCTACTCTTACTGCAACAAACCAAATTAAGCAACACGAAGAGTGGTTCAAATATGCAACGGAACTCGCACCAAAAGTTTTCTGTGTTGACGCCAATGAATGTTCGGAAACAGCAGAAGATTGGTATAACTACGGAAAGCCAAATGGCGGGTTTGTGAAAAACCAAGATGATGTTTCAGTGTCGGTAGGAGGAACCCAAATGGCGAATCTTGCAGATAACAAAAAATATTTTGGTTTACGTGGTGGAAATGATTACTACCGATCTGTTTATGAATATTTCAGTAACGTGATCAGGGAACTCAATCCAGCCGGATTCATGGATAACGTTGATGAGCTGACTCCGTACGAAGACGCCATTGATCTTAGTTATCTTAAAAAAGTTAACATTGAAGCTGGTAAAACAGTGCCGGTAGATTACTCGAAAAATAAAGGAGAAGCGTTTGCAAGTCGTTCATGGAAGATCGAATTTCATAACGGTAAGGCAACAATAACTCCTGAGGGTGAAAAAGTTCTTGAAGAGCTTTTCAATGCCTTAAATATTGCCGAGAATGCCAGAGTAAAAATCGTCGGATACACTGACGATGTTGGAGCAGATGAGGAGAACGAAAAATTGTCTCTTAGTCGCGCCAAAGCTGTTAAGGCATGGTTGCTTCAAAGATCTGATAACGCTTTCCCAACAGAAAGATTCGTTCCTGTTGAAGGAAAAGGTGAAAAAGATCCTATCGCTTCAAACTCAAACGAAGCAGGTAGAGCACAAAACAGAAGGGTAGCAATTACTCTTTTGCAGTAACTTGTTTGAGGTAACAAAAGGCGTCCAATTTAGGGCGCCTTTTTTAAAACTAAATAAAAAATGGCAACACTTCAAAAAATCTTTACCCCACTTGAGATAGTGGGGGATGGCGTTAAGCGTTCATTAATATTGTTTCATGTGGCTATCCTTGTGTTGGCCTGGACATTTCTTGTTCCGGACAAAACATTGTTTCCTAGTCTTGGAGAAGTTTTGGTTGCTTGGAAAGATTTATGGATGAAAGGATTATTCTTTCATATCTTAAAGACTCTACAGCTCTGCGGTACTGCAACACTTATAAGTATTATTGTTTCTTGTATTGTTGCTTATGCCTCAACCATTCCATTCTTTACTCCGATTAGTTTATTCTTCACAAAGCTTAGGTATAACCCCATTCAGGGATTTACGCTCTTTCTGACTATTATGTCAGGTGGGGGCAGAAATCTTCAGATCACTCTCCTCGTTGTCTTTATGTCTTTTTATTTTATTACCAGTTTAATTTCGGTAATAAATGACATACCACCAGAGGATTTTATCCGAAGAAAAACTCAAAAAATGGGTAACTGGAAAATTCTTTGGAAGGTGGTAATACTTGATCGCAAAGATTACTTAGTAGAAGTGATCAGGGTTAACCTTGGTATTGTTCTTATGATGATTGTTTCAGTTGAAGCTATGGATAAAAACCAAGGTGGATTAGGGTCTCTACTGGTTGATACCGGGCGCGGTCTTAATTTCCCTAAGATATTTGCTCTTCAGCTGAACATTTTGTTGATAGGAATAGGTTTAGACATGTTGCTTCAGTTGATATTTAATTCTTTCCCAGCACAAAAAAAACATAGATAACATGAGCGATTATAAAATAGGAAAACCGATAGTAACACTCAAAGATGTTTCAAAGTCTTTTGGGAATAAGTTAATCCTCCGCGATGTTGGTACAGAAAAAATACCATTCGTGATATACGATATTAATCGAGCAGATTTATCACAAGGTCAAACCATTGCGATTGTTGGGGAGTCTGGTTCAGGAAAATCAACTTTGTTTAAATTGTTAGCCGGTATTTATCCAGCAACAAAAGGTAGCATTGAAATTCTTGATTGGGAAGACAATTCTAAATATCAGACTGTGCGTGGGGGAGATGTGGGGTTTGTGCAACAAACATACCCGCTTTCACGTAACCAGAATGTATACGAAATGCTTACCGATGCTGCAATACAAGGAAATGTGCCAAAAAATGACCGAAAAAGCATAATAGAATCTTATTTAGAAAAATGGAATTTAATAAATCAAAAATTTCTAGCTAAGAATCAGTTGTCTGGAGGTCAAAAGCAAAGGGTTGCCATTATTGAACAACTTCTTTGTTCGCACTACCTTGTGATCTTCGACGAACCATTCTCCGGTCTTGATGTTCGAAACATTGAGGACGTGAAAAATAGTTTTCGTAAGATATCTTCAACCAGTGAAATTAACACAATAGTATTTTCAGCTCACGATATTAATCTAGCTGTTGAACTTGCTGACGTAGTTTATGTAATTGGTTATGAGCGAGGAAGGGACGGCTTGATATTGCCCGGAGGCACAATTGTTAAAAAGTTTGACCTTATGGAAATGGGGTTGGCTTGGAAAGAATTGACCGCTGGACACCTTGAGGTTGCGTCCGAAATAAAAAATATAATAAAAACATAGTTCTTTTTAAAGGCTTGGTTGTAAAACCAGGCTTTTTTTATTTGGCAAATTCAGACTTGTAAAATTCTATTTACTGTGATAAAGTCCTATTCTATATGGCAATAACGCTTACACCGGTAAACATAGACGAAAGAAAGAAACTTGAGTTCAACTCAGGGGATACAGTTCGTGTATGGGTAAAAATTGAAGAAAAAGGAAAGACTCGAACTCAGGCTTTTGAAGGTCTTGTTCTTTCACGAAAGCATGGGTCTGAAATCGGAGCTACTTTTACAGTCCGAAAGGTTTCAAACTCTGTTGGAGTAGAAAGAATTTTCCCACTATATTCAACAATAATCGATAAAATCGAAGTTGTTAAAAAATCTCGCGCCCGAAGAAGTAAACTTTATTACATTCGAGACAAGGCTGCTCGAGAAGTAAAGAGAAAAATGAAAGCTGTAACTATCGGAGCAAGTAAAATGGAAGGAGTAGAAGAATCAGCTGAAGAAGTGGTAAATACTGAAGAATAAAAAATCCCGCATAATGCGGGATTTTTTGTATCGACAAAATAAATAATTCGGTTAGTATATAAGGGCAATGCTCAGGTGGCGAAACTCATAAGGACTACAGCACGCACTATGGTGGTGTGATTATGATTGGATTATGTATTTTATACCGGCATTTAGTAATTTGCGCAGGTGGCGAAACTGGTAGACGCACTACCTTGAGGTGGTAGCGGGAGCAATCTTGTGGGAGTTCAAATCTCCCTCTGCGCACAAATAAAAAATCCTATTTTGTAGGATTTTTTATTTTAAGCGAAGATTTGAACGGGAAAGGGGTCGGGAAAACGGTAGTTTTCCTGTGGAGGAGGCAGTGACATTGAGCTTGTCGAAGTGGAGCGTTGGAACCGCCTGGTTCCAAAACACAGCGAGTTTACGAGCGAGTAGTGAAATTCTCCCCCTGCGCACAAATAAAAAATACCCAAAATATTTTGGGTATTTTTTATTTTTTACGTGTATAATTTACATTACAAATGAATTCAAAAAGAAAACTTTTAATATTCGTACTTACGGTTTTAGTTTTAGTAATTTTTGCTTATGTTTTAAAACAAGGTAAGAAAATATCACCAACAGAAGGGTTAACTTCTACCTGGGAAACTTTTAAATATAACGATAAGGATTTTCCATATCCACCAAATTGGACATTTGAAGAAGTGCTTGGTGGAAAAAATGGAAAAGAAGTTGTAGGTGTTTTGGTTTATAAAAAAAATTTAGAAAACAAAGAAACAAATGTCATGGTTGGAGGAGGGAAAGAGTGTGAGGAATTGAGAGATCAGAAGCTTTGTCTTGGTAAAAATCCTGTTTACACAGACAGCCAGGACCCAGAAGCAATGCAATTGTTTGAACTTTATGTTCGAATTAATGAAAATCCACAATAAAAAAAGTGAAAATCGTTTATACTATATATAGATGATTACAGAAGAACTTCTATCATATATTAAAAAGCAGTTAGAATTGGGACACTCAGAAGAAACTGTTAAGAAAATTTTAATTGATCATAAGTGGAAACAAGCTGATGTTGATCAGGCTTTTTCCGCTGTATTAGGTGCAAAGCCTCAAAATACACAAGGAGAGGTTGCCTCAATTATGCGACCTGGATTTTCAGGAAACCAAGCGCAACCTGTTGCTCAATTTTCTCAACCGCAAGCGCAAGTTCAGCCACAGATTCAAATGGCACAGCCTCAAGTTCAGCCGATTCAGGTAACACAGCCCGTACAACAAGCACAACCGACTTTCCGGCCACAATACACTCAACCAGCTCAAGTTGCACAAGTTCTTTCTCGTCCAGAGATAATGGCACAGCCTGTCGTAGAGAAAGCTCCGGCTCAACAAGCAGAAACAGCATTTCAAATAAATCCAAAGTTACAGCAACAATTTCAAACTGACACTCAAAATCCAATTCAACCACAACCTCAGTCAGTTGTTGCTGAGAAAAATATTGCGCGACCAGTTGAGGTAAAATCAGAAAGTCCTGTTTTTATGCCAAAGACTTTTAACGCAAAACCACTTAGTGAAATACAGACAGACAAAAAAGTTCAATTTGGTGCAGTTATTCAACCAAATGAAGTTAGACAGCCTGAAATAAAATTGGAGCCAGAGATTGTCGCAGATGCAAATAATGATTTTTATAAATCATTAACTACAAACACAACAGAGGTTTCTAAAAATGAATCTGGGTTTACATCTTTGGCTTCCAAAAAACCAGAAACAATAACGGAGGCGGGAAGGGTTATTGGTCAGCCTATGTTGAAACCAAAAACTTTTGGACCGAAAGTTTTTGGTAATAATCTGCAATCTCAGTTTAATAAAATGGAACCATCAAGTTATGGAAAATTTGCAACTCCCCAAGCAGAAGGAAAAATCTCTTCGTCTAGCGAGGAAGCAATGCCACCGCTCGGAGCTCAGTCTGCGGATTTGTATCAAAAAAATAAACCAGATGATGTTGCACAAAAAGAAGCTCAAAACAAAATGCCCATACAGATGGCAAATCAAAGCAATCCAAATATTTCAAGTATAAACATTCCTGAGTCAAAAACTACAAAGAGTCGTTTTTTGAAAAAAGTTTTTTTCCTACTAATTTTTATTATTGTTATAGGTTTAATGGTTTATGGTTATCTTGTTTTTTTCAGTAGAGGTATATATCAAGATTCTAAATTTATGGAAAAATTTCAAAATGTTTCTTCTGCTAATTTTGAAATTACCGCAAGTGGACCAATTTTAAGTACTATTTTCCCAACATCAGAAGATCCGAATTTACTAACAGCAAAGATAAATTCTTTTATTGATGTTTCTGATTCTAGTAACAAGATTTCAAATTTTGAGGTTGGTCTTAAAAACGGAAAAGAATTAAATTTTAATGTAATAAGTACAAATACTGCTTCTTACGCGTATACAACTTATGAAGATTTTTCTTTTAAAAATCAGTGGATTCAATTAAACGGTCCATTTTTCCAATCATTTTTGCCTAGTATGCTTTCTGGGACTTTACCAAACGGCTTAATTTCAGACAGTGGTTTTGTTTTGGATGAAAAAACCTCTTTGAGTATAAGGCAGCTTTTTAGTAAGTTTCCGATTTTAGCGCTAACTTATGAAAAAAAAGGTGAAGATGTTGGTGATAAAAAAGCAAAAATATATTCTTTTGAATTAAATAAGGAGGCAATAAATTTGTATTTAGAACAACTTTCTGTTTTATCAAAGGGTTCTTCTGGTTATGAAAAATCTATAGAAAAAATTAAAAACCTGTTAAGTATTTTAGAGTTAAAAGAGGGGACAATATGGATAGATCAAGATGGGTTGCCTGTTAGAATTATGGCAACAATGAATACAATAGGTAATACATCTACTAGTTCAATAAATATCGAAATAAATTCTTATAATGAAAAACAAAACATTTCTTTACCTAATAATTTTATAAAACCAGAAAGTTCTAACGGTGATGTTTCTTTTGCAGAAACTGAATTGAAAGATTCTATTAGAACGGTTTTTGTTGATTTGCAAAGTATTTCAAATTCTTATAAAGCTTCAAAAAATGGAAATTTTACAGGTATTTGTCAGGACATGCCTTCTGGTTTTTCAAGTAGATTTAAGGATCTTGAGGTTGTATCACCTAACACTAATCCAATTTGTAAAGATGGCGTTTCTGGATTTTTAGTTGGTGCAAAATATGCAAATAATAAATATTTATGCGTTGATAAGCTAAAAATAGCAGACTCTGATGAATCTGGAATTTTAGGAGCATCTCTTTCTTGTGTTAATTCAAAAGAATCGATATCAGAAGATTTATATATAAAAGAGACAATTATAGCTTTTGCTAATATCGCCAAATCTTACAAAGCTGAAAATCAAAATTCTTTTTCGGGACTTTGTGCTAGCGAGAGTTATTTGATGTTTAGTAGAGGGCTTCAGTCTGCGGTTAGTAAGCCTTCTCAGTGTTTAAGTACTGGCACAACTTATGCAGTATTTAGCCCTCTTTCTACTGGAGAGTACGCTTGTATTGATACCACTTCAAAATATACTGTTTCTTCAAGTCCACTAACCACAACAAGTTGTAAATAGAAAATGGATTTACTATCAAAAAAATGCAAACCGTGTGAGGGAGGAGTTGACCCATTTGATGCTGATACAGCACATGTTTATCTTCTTGATACTCCAAATTGGCAAATGGATGATCAGGCTAAAAAAATAGAGAGAGAATTTAAATTTAAAAAATTTATAAATTCCATTGATTTTGTAAATTCTGTTGCGGATTTGGCTGAGAATGAAGGGCATCACCCAGATATTTTTATAAGTTTCAATCTTGTTAAATTAATGCTTACAACACATGCTATAAAGGGTCTTTCAGAAAATGATTTTATAATGGCTGCAAAAATTAATAATATTTATAACCACTTTTTAAATGGATAGCCAATTTTTTCATCTTTTAGCAATTGGGGCTGCAATTTTCGGTATATCAATTGCGTGTCATATTTTTATAAAAAAGACAAAGAAAAAACCTTTGGTTTGTCCAATGCGTGCAAATTGCGACAGTGTTATTCATAGCGCGTATTCAAAAACTCTAGGTATACGAAATGAAATAGTTGGAATAATTTATTATTTGGGAGTTATTTTGTTTCATTTACTATTTTTAATTTTTCCAATTCCTTACGATAGTCAGGTATATTTTTCTATTTACAGTGTTTCTTTGGGGGCATTTATGTTTTCAATGTATTTAGTTGGAGTTCAGGGGTTTGTTCTAAAAGAATGGTGTACTTGGTGTGTATTTTCAGCTATTGCATCAACAATTATTTTTATAGCAACCGCTTTTTCTATAGATGTTCCAATGTCTAGCGTCTTTTTGGTAAATAAAAATTCTTTAGTTATTTTTCATATTTTAGGAGTTTCTCTGGGGTTAGGGGGTGCAATTATAACAGATCTTTTTTTCTTTAAGTTTTTAAAAGATTTAAGAATTTCAAATGAAGAAGCAGATACTCTTAGAACTTTATCAAATATAATATGGTCGGCGATTATTGTTTTAATTGTTACCGGGATTGGTTTGTTTTGGCCACAATCAGAAAGATTGCTTGATTCTGGAAAATTTCTCACAAAAATTATCGCTGTAATAGTTTTGGTTATAAATGGTTTTATGTTGAATTTTTTAATTGCACCAAGACTTGTTGAAATAAGTTTTGATGAGGATTACAAAGATGACCAAAAAGAGTTGAAACACTTGAAACATCTTGCTTTCTTTTCTGGGGCAATCTCGATAACTTCTTGGGTTTTTATATTTATTTTAGGTTCAGTTCAAAATATTCTTTGGCCATTTGAAACCCTAATTTCTATTTATGTCGGACTTTTGGCGCTGGCTTATTTGTTAAGTAGGATTATGGAAAAAAGACTGCTCAAGGGGTAGGGGGTTTTCCTTGTGTTAGTTTTGTGGTAAAAATGAGTTTCATGGTGACTATAGTTTAGTGGTAAAACTCCGGTTTGTGGAACCGGTATCGAGAGTTCAATTCTCTCTAGTCACCCCATAAAAAAAGACCGGACAAGCGGCTTTTTTATTTGGGTTACTAAGCGAGCAAAATCTGTATCTTTATGGGATAATTTTTAGGTTAAGACTAAAAAGACAT
>DAORIO010000002.1:0-48257 GCA_035438585.1 Minisyncoccota bacterium
CAATTGAAAAACTAAGAAATTTCGGTATTATCGCGCACATTGATGCGGGTAAAACTACTACATCTGAACGTGTTTTGTACTACACAGGTCAATCACACAAAATCGGAGAAGTGCACGATGGAGGCGCAACTACTGACTGGATGGAACAAGAAAAAGAGCGAGGTATTACAATTACTGCCGCAGCTGTTTCTTGTTTTTGGACTCCAACTTATGCTCCAGGTGATAAGGCAAAAAAACATCGATTCAATATTATCGATACCCCAGGGCACATCGACTTTACTGTTGAAGTAAAGCGATCTCTTCGAGTTCTAGACGGTGCGGTTGTTGTTTTCGACGGAGTTGCGGGTGTTGAGCCACAATCTGAAACAAACTGGCGTTATGCTGACGAAGCAAAAGTTCCTCGAATTTGTTTTGTGAACAAACTTGATAGAACAGGTGCATCATTTGAGCACTCATTCAAAACAATCAAAGAAAGACTTTCTCCTAAAGCAGTTCGTTTTCAAATCCCTATTGGTCTTGAGGGGGATCATGAGGGTGTTGTAGATCTTCTAAAAATGAAGGCTTATTACTTTGAAGGGGATATGGGTAATAAGGTTATAGAAAAAGACATTCCGGAAAACTTGAAAGCTGATGCAGAAAAGTATCATGCTGAACTAGTCGAAAAAATCGTTGAAAACGACGAAGCTTTAATGACAGCTTATTTAGATGGAAACACTCCTGATATTGATACTCTTAAAAAAGTAGCTCGAAAAGCAGTTATTGCAAATGAAATTTTCCCAGTTTTTGCTGGTTCTGCTCTAAAAAACAAAGGTGTGCAATTAGTTCTCGATGCTGTTGTTGATTATCTTCCAAGTCCACTTGATATCAAGGCGGTAAAAGGAACTCACCCTGATACTGATGCTCCACTTGAAAGAGGGCCATCTGATTCAGAGCCATTTGCAGCACTTGCTTTTAAAGTTGCGACTGATCCATTCGTTGGTCAACTTATTTTCTTCCGTGTTTATTCTGGAACTGTTGAAGCAGGATCATATATTTACAATCCACGAACTGGAAATAAAGAAAGACTTGGGCGTATCGTTATCATGCAAGCAAATGAGCGAGAAGAAGTGAAGAAAGTTTACGCTGGAGAAATTGCTGCTGCTGTGGGTCTTAAGGATACAAAAACTTCTGACACATTGTGTGACGAAGCAAATCCAATTGTTCTCGACAAGATCAAATTCCCAGAACCAGTTATCTCTATGAGAATTGAGCCAAAGACAAAGGCTGACCAAGAAAAAATGGGTCTTGCCCTATCGCGACTTTCTGATGAAGATCCAACATTTAAAGTGATGAGTGATCCTGAAACTATGGAAACAATCATTGCTGGTATGGGAGAACTTCACCTTGAAATTATTGTTGATCGTATGAAAAGAGAGTTTTCAGTGGAGGCAAATGTTGGACGACCACAAGTTGCTTATCGAGAAACAATTACTGCTACGTCTGAAGCTGAAGGAAAATATATTAAGCAATCAGGAGGACGAGGAAACTATGGTCACGTTCGTATCAAGGTTAAACCAATGGATATGACAGTGGACAAAGATGACCTACCAAAGAACACAAAGAGAAGTGAAGGATTTGAATTTATAAATACAATCAAGGGAGGTGTTATTCCGCAAGAATATATTCCAGCCTGTGAAAAAGGATTCAAAGAAGGTCTTGATCGTGGAATTTTGGCAGGTTATAAGATGGTAAATATTTCTGTTGAACTTTGGGACGGAAGTTACCATGAAGTTGACTCAAACGAAATGGCTTTCAAAATAGCATCTTCAATGGCAGTACAAGAGGCTTGTAATCGAGCAAAACCAGTTATTCTAGAGCCGATGATGAAAGTTGAAGTTGTTACTCCAGACAAATTCCTTGGAGACGTGACTGGTTCACTTTCTGCAAAACGAGGTCTAATTGATGGAGTGGAAGAGAGAGGTCTAAATCAAGCCATCAAAGCTGTTGTTCCTCTTTCTGAAATGTTCGGGTACATGACAAGCCTTCGTTCTATGACTGAAGGACGTGCTGGATTTACTATGGAATTCTTGAGATACGACATTGTGCCTAGTAACGTCGCAGATGAAATCGTAAAGAACAGAAAATAATTTAAAAATAAAAAGACCGCTCAATGAGAGCGGTTTTTTATTTATTATTAAGGAAATAAAAATGAGAGCTTAACACTAGCTCCCATTTGGATTTTTAAAGCTACTTTAGAATATATTTTGTAGCTATTTAGTGAGTAACTACTGCAATTACAGCAATTATAACTAATGCTATTGCAACAATACTGTTGATGGTTTGTGGTTTCATTGTGTTTTGATTTTAGGTTCTATTGTTTGTTTATATTTTATTATTAAAATAAAATAAATCAACTCCTAGTCTTTTTCGCCAAAAATGCTAATCTGTTATAAAATATGAACTTATGGAAACTAAAAAAGTATTGGTAGGTGGAGCAACTGGTAGTGCTGGATTTGCAATTGCGCAAGAATATCTCAAACGAGGCTACGATATTTATGCTATGGTCCGAGATATAAAGAAGGCTGAAGAAATGTTTAAAGTAGACGGAAAACGAGACCTAAGAGTCTATCTGTATGATGGATTTGATTTGGAGGATTCAAATTCTGTTAATGTGTTTATTTCTAACATGTCGGACGTTGATGTTTATTTTGATGCAGTAGATTTGGCTGCAGGGAGTTTTGAATGGGATAACGACAGGAGAATTGAAAATCCAAAAACTGCAGAACAAGTAGCCAATTACCTCATGAATGCAAACTTTAAGACTAAAGTTTCCGTAATTGAATCTCTTAAAAAGCTTCCAAAAAACATTAACAAAAAGACAAAAGTTGGTTTGATTGGTTCACATGCGGCGAATTTTGCTGAAGATGATCCAAGAAGATTGAATTTAAAGACTGGCTACAAAGAAGAGGGGTATATTGCTTCTATGCAAGCAGTTGCCAAATTAGCTAAAGATTTACAGAAAGAGGGAATATTTGCAGGAGTTTATCTTTTTGAGCCTGGGCTTATAAACAGTCCTTTAGCCCATAAACAGTTCAATGAAATTACTATTGGAGAAAATCCTCCTTGGGATGAACTACCGACACCAGAAGATTTTGCTTATGAAGTTGTTACTGCTATGGAATCAGGGGCCGTCTAAAAACGGCCTTTTTTATTTTGTAAAATAAAAAAGGCCGTTATCTTTCGATAATGGCCTTAATTTTAAATTTCGGTGAAATAATTTTCCAATACTTTTTTGTTCTTAAGTGTTTCACCACTAAAACCCCCTTGGCGAACTGGTGGCGGCTCTGTTTTTTTGTTGGATGAATCTGGTAATTCTTTCTTCTTATTCTTTCGTTTTAAGAAATCAAATATTCTCATGGTTTATTTTTTTAAAATGTGCAATTGATTATTTCGATACTCTCAAATGATGGTTGTAATGTCAATTGTTCGGCTATTGGTAAAACGAATATTGTTTTGTGGTTTACATCTTCGCCGCAAAGAATCTCTCTTAAATTATCAAGAAAATTTCTCTGAAGACCAGTTATTGTCGGAGGGATTTCTGCCTGTTTGGTAATTATTTTCATAATTAAAGCCAGTCTATCCCTGTAACAGAGGAGCGGGTGTGCAGATTGTAGAAATAGTGATAATTGATTTGGAATGTCTCGAATGCCACTATTTTCTATACCCGATGCTTCTTTTGCTTTGTCTAAAATACTAATGCATTCTTCGGCAAATTTATTATCTAGATAATTCACATCTCTTAGCTTTCTTACTCTTATAAATTCCTCTGTCCAAATTTTAGAATTTTCTTCAAAATAAGAATTAATATCAGAAAACCAAGCATGCTGAATTTTGCGCCAATTTCCCTTAAGAATTAACTCTCGGTATTCCTGAATGGTTTTGTTTGCATCCTCTTTGTATCCGGGTAGGAGGGCTTTCGTATTGCCTTGTAAATGTTCTTTTAGTGCTTGAAAGTTTTCAAGTATTTCATATATTACAAGTTTGTCGAAGTCACCAACATAAGCAATACTGTAAAGGGGGTATTCGCGGTCCGTGGGATAGTAAATTGAATGCGTCAGTAAAAAACTAAATGATCCTTCTGCTTTATGTAGTCCACCAATGCCATCAACAATATATTTTTGATTATCGATTTCCACCAACATGAATGGATGTTCAGTTGTCAATGCAAATTCCATAGGCAAACCTAGTTTTTTGATGAAGGAACCTAATAATAGATTTGTACCCAAGCAATTAAGTCCACCTATTTCGCTGTTTGTTTGAGACATTATCTTCGGTGTAAAACCAGTTTTTGCATGCATGTTTGTCACATTGCCTCCTATCCAAACTGCAAAGTTGGCTATTATACTTTCAAGATATTTTTTCGGATCTTTTTTTGCTTCAGATAAGTTAAAATATTTCCATTTAGTTTTTAACACCTTCTTACTTTTATTGTCGGGTGTTTTCCATTTTCCAGCCAGAGTTTCTGTAGTCAAATTAATGGAATTAATAATATTGTTTGTTTTGGTTCGGTATTTAGAGTACTTTAGGTTAAATACATCAATAAAATCATTTTGAATCAATTGAGAAATATCTAAAATTGTATTCTTGTTCACTGCAACGTTCCTTGGTTCCTTAAAAACCAAAGCATTTAATATATCCTTGAAGGCTAGTACGTCTTCGGGGGATAGGGTTTCGGTAACTATTGAGTTTTTCATGTGCGTTAGTTTTTTCAAACTTTAAAACAAAAACACAAATTAGTCAATAATTTGCTGTATTTTAAAACCGTCTATTTGACACACCCTAAACATTTCTGCTAAGATAGCTCCAATCGCTCATTGGGGCTTTTTTTATTGTAAAAATCCTCAAAAACTTGATTTTTGGTCAAAAAATCATTGCGGTTACTATTACCAGCTAATATGTTGTACGTTTTATTTGCATTAATTTGTAGATCGGACGCTCAACCAATTTAGAATAAAAGTATGGCAGATTTTAAAAGAGACAAGCCTCACGTAAACGTGGGAACAATTGGTCACGTTGACCACGGAAAAACTACCCTTACTGCAGCGATCCTGCACGTTCTTAACATGTCTGGACAGACTGTTAAAATGAAGGGAATTGGTGAAATCGATAACGCTCCAGAAGAAAAGGAGCGAGGTATTACTATTAACATTTCGCACAACGAGTACGAAACAGCAACTCGTCACTATGCTCACATTGATGCTCCAGGTCACGCTGACTACATCAAGAATATGATCACAGGTGCGGCTCAGATGGACGGTGCAATTCTAGTAGTTGCAGCAACTGACGGAGCTATGCCACAAACAAGAGAGCACGTTCTTTTGGCAAAACAAGTTGGAGTGCCAAAGATGGTTGTTTTCCTAAACAAGTGCGACATGGTTGAAGATAAAGACCTTATCGATCTAGTTGAAGAAGAAATCCGAGAAATCCTTGGAAAGCAAGGTTTCGATAAGGATTGTCCAATTATAAGAGGTTCAGGACTAAAAGCTCTTGAATCTACTTCTATGGACGACGAATGGGCAAAGAAAGTTCTTGAGCTTACAAATGCACTTGATACTTACATCCCAGTACCAGAAAGAGATATTACAAAACCTTTCCTTATGCCAGTTGAAGATATTTTCTCTATCGAAGGACGAGGAACTGTTGTTACGGGTAAAATCGAAAGAGGTGTTGTAAAAGTTGGAGAAGAAATTGAAATCGTTGGTATCAAAGATACTGTAAAAACTACAGTTACTGGTATTGAAATGTTCAACAAATCTTTACAAGAAGGTATGGCTGGAGACAACGCTGGTATCTTGCTAAGAGGAGTTAAAAAAGAAGACATTACAAGAGGACAAGTTCTTGCAAAGGTTGGTTCTGTTACTCCACACGATGAATTCGAATCAGAAGTTTACATTTTGAAAAAAGAAGAAGGAGGTCGTCACACACCTTTCTTTAAAGGTTATAAGCCTCAGTTCTACATCAGAACAACTGACGTAACAGGAGAAGTTACTCTTCCAGAAGGAAAGGAAATGGTTATGCCAGGAGACACTATTACATTTAAAGTTAAGCTTATTACCCCTGTTGCACTTGAAGATCAACAAAGATTTGCTATCCGAGAAGGAGGTAAAACTGTTGGAGCTGGAGTTGTAACTAAAGTTATTAAATAAAAAATTCATGTCAGAGGCAAAAGAAAAAAAGACAAAGACTGCACCTAAGAAAAAGGCAACAAAAACGACTGGAGATAAAGATGTTGTTCGACTTAGAGTAAGAGTTAGGGCGTACGAGAATAAAATTCTTGATGCGTCTGTAAAGCAAATTATTGATACTGCTTTACGCCATGATGCAAAAATTATGGGCCCAACTCCGTTGCCGACTGAAATAAAGAAGTACACTGTCAATCGATCGCCGTTTATTTACAAAAATACTAGAGAGCAATTCGAGATAAGAATGCACAAGCGACTAATAGATATCATAAATCCAGGACCGAAAACTATTGAAGCTTTGACAAACCTATCTCTTCCATCTGGTGTTGATGTTGATGTTAAGATGATGTAAATCTGTTCAATCAGACTCGGACTTTAAACAAAGAAAAAAGATAAACCACGAAATGGACGCGGAAATTAAGTGGACTGTTACAGATTTTATCTGCACAGCCATTATTTCCGTATGTGTATAAACAAAATTATGAAAAAAATTCTTGGAACAAAACTAAATATGACTCAGTTTTTTTCTGAAGACGGAAGAGCGTATCCGGCGACTGTAATTGTTGCTGGCCCTGCGACTGTAACTAAAATCATGTCGAAAGACAAAGATGGTTACTCAGCTGTTCAAATGGGATTTGGAGTTCAAAGAGAAGCTCTTATGAGTAAGCCAAGAAAAGGTGCGCTTAAAGATCTTGGGAATTTCAGATATCTTCGCGAATTTCGAGTAGAAGAAAAAGACTTAGGGGAAAGCTCTGTTGGTGTGGCTATTACGGTAGACAATTTTACACCAGGGGACAAAGTAACTGTTACATCAGTTTCGAAATCAAAAGGATTTCAAGGTGTTGTAAAAAGATATAACTTTAAAGGAGGTCCACGTTCACACGGACAAAAACACTCAGAGCGTGAAGCAGGATCTATTGGAGGAGGTCTCCGAACACGAGTTCCAAAGGGTATGAGAATGGCCGGAAGAACTGGTGGAGATACTGTGACTGTAAAAAATTTAAAGGTACTAGCAGTGGATCGGGATACAAATCAAATCCTTGTTTCGGGTGCAGTACCAGGTCGAAGAGGGACACTTGTTAAGATTGAATCAAAATAATATGAAAACAGCTTTATACAATCAGGAAGGAAAGAAAGTTAAAGATATTGAAATTTCAGATAACGTTTTTGCCGTAAAAGCGAACAAAGACGCAGTTCATCAAACAATGACTTCTCTTCGACTTCGAGCACGACAAGGGACTGCAAATGTAAAAGACCGAAGTGAAGTGCGAGGTGGCGGAAAGAAACCTTGGAAACAAAAAGGTACTGGACGCGCTCGACACGGATCATCACGAAGCCCAATCTGGGTTGGTGGAGGTATTACTCACGGTCCAACAAGTGATAAAAATTACGATAGAAAAGTAAATGCAAACATGCTTAAAGTTGTGTTTACTATGGTAATGTCAGACAAATTGAAAGAAGGCAGAATGCTTTTTGTTGATTCTGTATCTCTAAAAGAAACAAAAACAAAGTTGGCAAAAGATGTAATGATCGGACTTGCAAAAGTTGAAGGTTTTGAAACATTGTCTCGAAAGAATCCAACAAGTACACTATTTCTAACTCCAAAAATCGACAAAGAAATGGTTAGAGCATTCAAAAATTTACCAAAAGTAGACGTTATGCCTGTGTCACAAGTAAGTATTTTAGATATCTTGGATCACAAGAACGTTGTTTTGGTAAATCCAGAAGAGGCTGACAAAGTGTTAGCAGGTCGAATTACAAAGAAGCCAAGAAAGAAATAATATGAAATCAATTCATAGAATAATAAAAAATCCTAGAGTTACTGAAAAAGCTGTTCGGGCATCTGCGAATTCGACTTACACTTTTGACGTAGAAAAAGATGCAACAAAGACTGAAATAATGAAATCAATCAAGGAAATTTATAAAGTTAATCCAATAAAAGTTGGAATAATTTACATAAAACCTAAAAAGATTGTTCGAAAGGGAATCAAGGGTGTAAAAAAGGGAGGCAAAAAAGCGGTCGTAACACTTAAAAAGGGAGAAACGATTAACATATATTAATTATGAAAAAGTATAAACCAACAACACCATCTCGACGTGGGATGATAACAGTAAACTATCGAGGTCAAATTACAACGAATGATCCTCTAAAGTCTTTGACTTATGGAAGAAAGAGGAGCGTTGGAAGAAACAACCTTGGTCGTGTTACAACTCAACATAAAGGTGGTGGAAATAAGAGACTTTTCAGAGAAATTGATTTCATGTATGACAAGAAAAATATCCCTGCAAAAGTGGAGCACGTTGAATACGATCCAAACAGATCATCTTTTATCGCACGAGTTTTGTATAAGGACGGTGAAAGAAGATACGTGTTGGCTTCAAAGAATGTAAAAGTAGGAGATACTTTTATTGTCTCAGCTGACGCACCTGTAACTATCGGAAATAGACTTCCTTTGAAGAAAATTCCATCTGGTACTTTTGTTTACAATATTGAAATTAAGGCAAACGGAGGCGCAAAGCTTGTTCGTTCAGCAGGATCATTCGCTCAAGTTGTAGCAAACGACGCTGGGTATTCTCAAATCAAAATGCCATCAACAGAAGTTCGAAAAGTTTCTGAAGAATGCTGGGCAACTATTGGTTCAGTTTCAAACGAAGAACATAAGTTGAAGAATTTTGGTAAAGCAGGACGCTCACGATGGCTTGGTATCAGACCAACTGTTCGAGGTACTGCCATGAACCCAGTTGACCACCCATACGGTGGAGGAGAAGGACGACAAGGACGAGGTCTAAGACGTCCTAAGACACGTCACGGTAAGGTTACTGGAGGACGAAAGACACGAACTCCAAAGAAGTATTCAAACAAGCTTATTGTTACTCGAAGAGTAAAATCTCGACGAAAGAAATAAGATCTAGTAGTTTAGAATATAGACAATTAGAAAATAGAAACAAAAAACCACCGAAAGGTGGTTTTTTGTTTGACACTTTGTTTATGAAAAGGTAAGTTAAGTAAAATTCTAACCTTATAAAACTAATAAAAATGAAAAGAAAATTTCTTGATTTATTAAAAAATACTTCTGATTACACACGTGTGTGTGTTGGAATTGATCCACGAATTGGTGCAATTCTTGATAAATACAAACGTTCAGGGCCTACAATTTCAGATGTAAATACCCACGCTGAAACGCTTGAAGATTTCTCTATTGCTATCATGGAGGAAACTTCAAGTTCTGCTGCTGCCTTTAAATTTAATCTTGCTTTCTTTGAAGCAGTAAAAGATGGCGAAAGGGCGTTAATTAATATTTTACAGCATGCTAAATCGAATTTTCCTCATGTTGGATTAATTGGTGATTCAAAAAATGCAGATATTGGTAATACTAACGAGCTGTACTACGAAAAGATATTTGTGAGGTACGGTTTTGACGCTATGACCACAAATCCGTACATGGGTGAACCTGAAAAATTGAACCAACTGGTTATGGAAAATGAAAAATTCCTTATCCCGGTTCTGCTTACTTCTAACCCGGAAGCAGCCAAAGTTCAAATGCAAATTTTAAAAGATGGCCGGTTCTTGTATGAGGAAGTGGGGAGGCAAATATCACAAGAGTGGTTATGTAGGGAGCATTGCGGAGTGGTCATCGGTGCTACTACAAGTAAAGATGAATTTAAAAAGGCATGCAGTGTTAGCGAAAATCGTTTTGCTCTTGTCCCAGGCGTCGGTGCGCAAGGGGGAAGTTTGCAAATGTGTGTAAAGAATCTTTATGGTCGTCTGTACTTGGTTAATTCTTCACGGGAAATTATTTATTCTGATAAACCGGGAATGGCTGCTGAAAAGTTAAGATTGGAAATAAATACTCTGAATACAGCAGAAAAAGAACTCCGGGCTCAGTCCGTTCATTAAAACAAAAAACAAATTAAAAAAAGGGGGGGCACGATTCGTGCTCTCCCTATTTTTATGATTCCATCTCCATTTCCTAATGGAGAAACGGGTAATTTTTTGGGTTTTTCGGTTCTTTGTATAGGGTAGTTTTTAAAGTATTTTTCCTGTATTAACTATTTGTGGCTAAATATCAACCCCAACTGATTAATAATTTGACAAGGTATAGCTCTTTCTGATAATCTATCCCTAGCTCCTTAAGAGAGCTATTTATTTTAGTCTATGACAAGATCAACCAAAAAAGGACCTTACGTTGACGAAAGAGTCCTAAAGAAAGTTCTAGGAAAAAACCCTCGAGAAATCGGGGTTATTAAAACATGGTCACGCGCATGTGTAATCAGTCCAGAAATGGTTGGTTTTACTTTTGGTGTCCACAATGGAAAAAATCATATTGAAGTACTAGCTACAGAGGATATGGTGGGTCACAGACTAGGTGAATTCTCTCCAACTAAAACATTCAGAAGACACGGAGGTAAAATGCAGAAAGAGCTTGAAGCAAAGGCTAAAGAGTCTGAAATTGCTGCCGCTAAAGCCGCAAAAGCTTCATCTTCTGATGATAAGAAGAAGAAATAAAAATAATATATGAACGCAAAGCTTTCAAATCTAAGAATATCTCCAAGAAAAGTCCGCCTAGTTGCGAGTCTTGTTCAAGGTAAAACTATATCTGACGCAGAGCTTTTGCTTACGTATTTACCAAAAAGATCAAGTGATCCGATTTTGAAACTAATCAAAAGTGCTTATGCAAATGCCACAGTAAAGGGTGGAGCAAGTGAAGACGACATGATAATCAAAAGCATTAGAGTAGACCAAGGTCTTACAATGCACCGATTTATGCCACGAGCTTTTGGGCGTCCTGCTGCAATCAAGAAGCGATCAAGTCATGTTATGTTAACACTTAGTGCAAAGCCTGAAAAAAAAGAAAAAATCAGTAAAACCAAGAAAGATATTCAAAAAAGCACTGCTGAAGCAAAAACTGTAGCAAAAAAATTATCAAAAATTGATAAAGAAGAGCAAACTAAAGAAGAAAATAATTAATTTATATGTCAAAAATTGTTAACCCATTTGCACATCGTCTACCTATAATTCGTGACTGGAGATCACGCTGGTTTTCTGTAGGTTCAAAATTCAAAGAAAATCTTCGAGGTGATGTTTTGATCCGTGAATATTTAACAAAGAAACTTAGAAATGCTTATGTTTCTTCTGTTGAAATTGAAAGAAGTCGAAAGCTTGCTCGTATTATTATCAGAACTTCACGTCCAGGTATCGTTATTGGGCGATCAGGAGAAGGTTCAAAGAAGTTGATGGATGATACAAGAAACTTCATGAAAAAGAACAATATTTCAATGCCTGAAGATTTTAAGATTGAAGTAGTTCCAGTTGCAAACCCAGACGCAGATGCAGCAATCGTTGCATATTCAGTTGCTGAAGCGCTAGAAAAAAGAATGCCTTTTAGAAGAGTTATGAAGCAAACAATCGAAAAAGTTTCAACTGTTCGAGAAGTGCAAGGAGTTAGAATCGTTTTGGGTGGACGTCTTGGTGGGGCTGAAATTGCTCGAAGTGAAGAATTAAAGAAAGGTTCAATTCCACTTCAAACATTTAGAGCAGATGTTGATTTCGCACGAGAGCGAGCACATCTTCCATACGGAGATGTTGGAATCAGAGTTTGGATTTACAGAGGACAAAAATTCGATAGTGATAAATAATTTATATAAAAAGGCTTATGTTATTCCCTAAAAAAGTAAAATTTAGAAAGTGGCAAACTGCAAGAAGAAATTCTGCTACTTTTGCTCGTCCTGATACAAGAGGAGTAACTTTGTCTTTTGGGCAGTTTGGCTTAAAGGCTGAAACTCATGCTCGAATGACTTCAAATCAAATCGAAGCAGCCCGAAAAGCAATGGCGCGACAACTTACAAAAACAGGAAGAGTTTGGATTAGAGTTTTTCCAGATAGGCCTGTAACCGCTAAACCGCCAGAAGTGGGTATGGGAAAAGGTAAGGGAGATTTACAAAAGTATTGTTTTGAGGTAAAACCAGGAAGAATTATTTTTGAAGTTGACGGGGTTGATGAAAAGATAGCACGAGAGGCCCTAAGAAAAGCTGGAACAAAGCTACCTATTAAAACAAGAGTAATTTCACGAGTGATTTAATATGAAAAAGATAGATTTAAAAACAAAATCAGCACTCGAACTACAAAAGCTTATAAAAGATTCTGAAGTTAGACTTAGAGAAATTGCTTTTAGTACAAGCGGGGCAGGTGAAAAAAGTTTCGTAGAAAAGAGAAATCTAAAGAAAACAATTGCTAGATCAAAAACACAACTAGCGAGTTTAAATAAATAATATTTATGGAAAATAAAAACAACAAAAGAAGATTGCAGGGAACAGTCGTGTCAAACAAAATGAAAGACACGGTGGTTGTTTCTGTTGTCCGTTTTGTTAAACATCCTAAATATCAAAAGTTTATGAAAATAACTAAAAAACTAAAAGCTCACAATCCTGGTAATACAGCCGAGGTGGGGAGTAAGGTTTTTATAGAAGAGTCGAGACCAATTTCAAAAGACAAGCATTTTATTGTTGTTAGTGAATAAAATTTTATGATACAAGCAGGAACAGTAGTAAAAATAACAGATAACGGTGGTGGAACAGTCGGCCAAGTTTTTAAGGTTCTTGGTGGTTCAAAAAGACGTTACGCTGAAATTGGAGATCGAGTTATTATCTCTGTGAAGGTTGCAACACCACGAAAAAACATCAAAAAGAAAGATGTTCTTGAAGCTGTTATCGTGCGACAAAGAGAGGCTCTAAGAAGAAAAGATGGCTCTTATATCCGATTTGATGACAATGCTGTTGTGGTGCTTGAAAAGGGTAAGAAAGAACCAAAAGCTGGGCGTGTTTTCGGTCCAATTCCAAGAGAGCTTGCAGATAAGGGGTATCAAAAGATTATTTCATTAGCACCTGAAGTTATTTAATTTTATGAAAATCAAGAAAGGAGACAATTGCATAATTATCGCAGGAAATGATAAAGGAAAGACTGGAAAGATCTTGGAGGTTTTTGTTTCAGCAAACAGGGTTGTTGTTGAAGGTGTAAACGTAAAGAAAAAACACACAAGAGCACGAACTCGAGGTGAAAAAGGTCAAGTTGCAGAATTTCCTATGCCAATTCATATGTCAAACGTTATGCTTGTTGAAGGAAAAAAGAGAACAAGAATTGGAGCCAAGGTCGTAAATGGTAAAAATGTAAGAATTGCCAAAAAGTCTGGTAAAGAAATTTAATATGAAATCAATCAAAGAAAAACAAGATAGCTTTTTTAAAGAAGCAAAAGATAAATTTGGATACAAGAACATAATGTCTTCTCCAAAGCTTTTGAAAGTTGCTGTGTCTGTAGCTACTGGAACTATGATGAAGAAAGACAACAAGAGAAATGATTTTGTCTCTGATCGTTTAGCAAAGATAACTGGACAAAAACCAGCTGTTCGTGGGGCTAAAAAATCAGTTGCGTCTTTCAAGGTAAGACAAGGAGACCCAATCGGACTTTTGGTAATACTAAGAGGAAATAGAATGCAGGATTTCTTGGAGAAACTTATAAATATTGCACTTCCTCGTACAAAAGACTTCCGAGGAATAAACCCGAACTCAGTTGATAACATCGGAAACATAACTTTTGGAATAAAAGAACACACTATTTTCCCAGAAACATCAGACGAAGATATTAAAGATATTTTTGGAATGGCTATTACAATCGAAACATCAGCTAAGTCAAAAGAAGAAGCAAAAGAATTTTTGACACACATCGGCCTTCCATTTAAAACAAACACTCAATAAAAAATTCCACCATTTGGTGGATTTTTTTATAGTTTCGTTGGAAGGGTAAAATACTTGCCAATTTTGTAATTTATTGTATTATTGTATTGAAAATAAAACCTTAGTAGCATGAAACGTATGAGATTTTTAGATGAAGACCTAGAAAAAAGAGCTGGTGTTCTGTTGAAAAGTGGTACCTTTGTTAAACTTAAAAAAATAAAAAAACAAATTTTTGCTTTGTATGAATTGTATGGTTATTTCGTTGAGGTTGTTGTGGTGAATAAAGAAGTAAAAAGTATGGAATTTATTCCAAATGATGACACTGAACGACTTGCGAGTTATGTGAAAACAAAAGAGTTAAAAGATTTTCTAAAAAGGGAATTGTCTTTTTAAAAAAGCCTCCGCGGAGGCTTTTTTTATTTGTTTGACAATACATAGTTAAAATTATAAAGTCAGGTAAACTTATAAAAAAAATAAAAAATGGAAAATTTAACCTACAAAAAATCGGGTGTCGACTATGACGCCATGGATCCTTTCAAGAAAATGTGTCAAATTGCAGGACTTGAAACAGCTCAGGCTTTCAAGGTTTCAAGTAATCATATGAGAAATATTCTAATTGAGGAATATGAAAAAAGTCGAGGCGAAAGTGTTTACCTTCAAAGGTTCGCGGGTGTAGGAGATTTTTTGATTGCTCATGTCCATGAAGGCCTTGGTACAAAAAATCTGGTAGCCGATGCTATGTATAAAATAGGAGGACACTCTTATTACAATTGTATTGCAAAAGATACCATTGCTATGGGCGCAAACGATATGATTACGTTAGGAGCCTTACCTACGTCAATCGCAATGCACCTTTCAGTCGGAAGATCAGATTGGTTTAATGACAAAAGAAGGGTTGGTGATCTTATTGAGGGTTGGAAAAATGGCTGCATTGAATCAGGTGCAATTTGGGGTTGCGGGGAAACACCCACATTAAAAGATGTTTTGCTACCTGAGGTTGCAGAATTGTCTGTTTCAGTTGTTGGTTTGGTGGAAAAAAGAAAATTATTTGAAACCTCTAAAATAAAAGACGGTGATGTGATCCTTCTTATTGAGAGTTCGGGTATTCACGCAAATGGTCTTACTTTAGCCAGGAAAATTGCTGGAATGCTTCCGGATGGATATATGACGCCGATCGATCAACATGGCCAATCATTTGGGGAAGCTCTACTTGAACCAACGGTAATATATGCTCCATTCATCCAAGATTGGTTGAGTATGGGAGTTGATATTCACTACGCTGTAAATATTACAGGACATGGTTGGAGAAAGCTTATGCGGGCACCACAAAATTTCAGTTACATTATTGACAAGCTTCCATGGCAAAATCCGATCTTTGATTTCATAAAAGAAAAAGGAAATGTTACAGAAGAAGAGATGTATGGAAATTACAATATGGGCGCTGGTTTTGCTGTTTTTCTTTCAGAAAAAGACGCAGATTCTATTATAGAATTTGAGAAGGAAAATCGTTTTTTCCCTAAACATCATGATGGCCGGATTTCTGTTTTTAAAGCAGGGTATATTGAAAAAAGTGATATCAAGAAAGTGGTTATAAGGCCGAAAAATCTTGAATTCGCAGCTGATACACTTCAGGTTCGTTAATGTTAAAAGCCAGATAATTTTTGTCTGGCTTTTTTATTTGACATCCAAAAGCCCTTTTGGTAGTATCTTAGGACTTCAGCAATCCACGGTTCTCCTTGGGTATCCGAGTTTTCGGACGAAGATATCCAAGAAAGATCGTGTGATATTGCGAAGTATTTATAAATATGGCAAAAACATCAGTAAAAGTACGCGCTGCGCGTACACCCAAGTTTTCTACAAGAGCGAAAAATCGCTGTTTTCGATGTGGAAGAGGAAAGGGATATATGAGAGACTTCGGTCTTTGCAGAATTTGCTTTAGAGAGCTTTCAAACGAAGGAATGATTCCTGGAGTTAGAAAGTCATCTTGGTAGCATTTAAAAAAATTATGACAGACCCTATTGGAGCAATGGTAAATGAAATAAAGGTTGGTGGCCTCGCTAAGAAGCCAGTAATCACAGTAAAACACTCAAGCATTAAAAGTGCGATTCTTGATTGTTTGAAAAAAGCAGGTTTCATTGATTCTTTTGAAAAGAGAGTAAAGCAAGGTCATCAAGTTTTGGATATAAATCTATCTTATTCTGAGGATGGAACTCCAAAAGTAAAAGAAGCAAAAAGAATCTCAAAGCCGTCACGAAGACTTTATTATGGTTATAGAGATATAAGATTGGTTAAAGGAGGTCGAGGTGTTATTGTTTTGTCTACTCCAAAAGGAATTTTATCTGGAATTGATGCTAGAAAAGAATTAGTCGGTGGAGAGCCATTATTTTGGATTTGGTAAAAATATATGTCAAGAATTGGAAAACAACCTATTGAGATCCCAGCTGGAACATCTGTAACAATCACAGATGGCGTGGTTACTGTAAAAGGTCCTAAGGGAGAACTAAAAAAGCCTTTCAACACAAAAGCTGTTTCTATAACAGTAGAAGGAAACATTGCTCAAGTAACACCTCTAAACGAAGAAATCTCATCTCGAGCTCTTTGGGGAACATATGCTTCTCATTTAAAAAACATGGTAAACGGAGTAAACAATCTATTTACAAAGAAATTAATTCTAGAAGGAGTTGGTTTTAAATCTGAAGTAAAGGGAAATGAACTAGTTCTAGCTTTGGGTTTTTCTCATCCTGTAAATGTTAAAATACCAGAAGGCCTTACTGTTACAGCTGAAAAGAATAATATAACAGTAACAGGAATTGATAAAGAAGCTGTTGGAGAATTTACAGCATCAACTCGCGCATTGAAGAAGCCGGAACCTTACAAAGGAAAAGGTTTTAGATATAGCGATGAGGTTATTAGACGAAAACAAGGTAAGAAAACTGCATAAGGCTTATGAGTAAAACAAAATCAAAAGTTCAAAAGAGGTTTAGAGTAAAACACCGAATCAGAGCTAAAGTTTCTGGTACTTCAGAGAGGCCGAGACTTGCTGTTTTTAGATCTAATTCTAGAATATATACTCAGTTGATTGATGATGTTGCGGGTAAGACACTTGCTTCTGCTTCTGATATAAAGATTGAAAAAGGTTCTCCTATGGAACGATCAAAAGAAGTTGGAAAAACTCTTGCAATAAACGCAAAAAAAGTAGGAATTACAAAGGTTGTATTTGATAGAGGTGGTTTTAAGTACACAGGAAGAGTCAAGCAATTAGCAGAAGGTGCTCGTGAAGGCGGATTAATTTTTTAATTATGGAAGACACAAACACAACAACAGAAAATAATATATCATCAACAGTAGTTGGCAATTCTGAAGCGACTGCGGTAAACAAGGCGCCAAGCAGATTTCCTTCTAGGGGTAAATTTGCAACAGGAGACCAAAAATCTTTTGGGTCTAGAGGTGCAAATTCAAGTGGACCAAGAAGAAGTGGGCCAAGACCTGATTCAGAATTTGATCAAAAAACATTGTTAGCAAGAAGAGTAACTCGAGTTGTTGCTGGAGGAAGAAGATTCTCTTTGGCTGTTTTGGTTGCCCTTGGTGATAAAAAGGGGAAAATAGGACTTGGTGTTGGTAAGGCTGTAGATACTGCTTTGGCAATAAACAAGGCAACTCGTGACGCAAAGAAAAATATGTTTAAGATTAGTCTTACAAAAGATTTAAGTCTTCCTCATGATGTGCATTCAAAATATTCAACTTCAAAAGTATATCTTTTTCCAAATAAATCAAAAGGACTTGTTGCGGGAAGTGCCGTTAGAGAAATTCTAGTTTTGGCTGGTATAAAAAACGTAACTGCAAAAATACTTTCTGGAAGTAAAAACAAAATGAACATTGCAAAAGCAACTATGGAAGCGTTGTCTGTTTTTGGAAAGCCGGTAATTAATGTAAAAAGATCAAAGGTATCTGAAGTAAAAGAAGATAAATAATTTTTATGCAACAAAGTAAAATACAAAGAAATACTAAAAGAAAGAAGCATCGAATTGTCGGTCGTGGTGGTAAACACGCCAAGACTGCGGGGCGAGGAACAAAAGGACAGAAATCTCGTTCTGGAAGAAAAATGCGACCTGAAATCAGAGATACTATCAAAAAGATTCCAAAACTTCGAGGGCGCGGAAAGAATATTTTTAAAAGATTTAGAGAAGTTATTACTCCGATAAATTTAAATGTTCTGTCTATGGTGTACTCAAATGGAGAAACTGTTACATCTGCGACATTGCTTGAAAAAAAGGTTATAGTATTAAGAAGAGGAAAGTCTCCACGAGTAAAGATTCTATCAGCTGGAGAAATTGATAAAAAATTAGAAATTGTCGGATTGGCTGTAAGTCCTGCAGCAAAGACAAAGATAGAAAAAGCAGGAGGTAAGGTTTCATAATTATGAATTTTTGGCAAAAAGTTAAATTGTTATTAAGTGATAAAGGTCTACGAAATAAATTACTTTTCGTAGTCTTTATTCTTTTTATTTTTAGACTTTTGGCTAATGTTCCAATACCAGGAATAGACGCTTCAAGACTTGGGCAATTTTTACAACAAAGTCAGCTTCTTGGCGTTCTAAATATTTTCTCAGGTGGAGGTCTTTCAAATCTTTCTCTTGTAATGCTTGGGGTAGGTCCTTATATTACTGCTTCTATTATTTTACAAGTACTTACTTTAATTTCTCCAAAACTTAAAGCTTTATACTCAGAAGAAGGAGAGGCGGGAAAAAAGAAATTTACTCAATACGGAAGACTTCTAACTGTTCCGTTGGCTGCATTGCAAGGATATTCTCTTATTTATTTGTTGTCTCAACAAGGTGTAATCGATCAACTTTATGGTTTTGCTCTATTTTCAAATATTATAATTTTGATTGCCGGCGCTCTTATTGCTATGTGGCTGGGCGAGCTTATTTCAGAATATGGAATTGGTAATGGTGTTTCAATGATAATTTTTGCTGGTATTGTTGCAGGAATACCTTCTAAGTTTTCTCAGATTATTTCAACATTTGATACAACTATGATTCCTATGTATTTAGTTTTTCTTGCGGTTGCAATAGCTGTAATTGCTGGGGTTATTTTTATAACAGAAGCAGAACGGCTTGTTCCAGTAACTTACGCAAGACAAGTCCGAGGTATTGGCCAGGCGAATGCTTCATATTTGCCTATAAAATTAAATCAAGCTGGGGTTATTCCAATAATTTTTGCTTTATCTATTTTAGTTTTCCCTCAGATTTTAGGAGGACTTTTGGCAAATTCTGAAAATTCAACACTGGCTTCAATCTCAAAAACACTTTCAGGATTTACTCAAGCTTCTTGGTTGTATGCAGTCGTTTATTTCGTGTTGGTTTTCTTCTTTACATATTTTTATACAGCTGTAACTTTTGATCCAAAAACTATTTCAGATAACTTGCAAAGAAATGGAGCTTTTGTGTCTGGTATTAGACCAGGGCAATCTACTTCAGAATATATTGGTGGAATCGTTAGTCGAGTTACTACAGTCGGAGCATTATTTTTAGGTGTTATTGCAATATTGCCTATAATTTCAACAAACCTTTCAAATACTCAAGCTATTTCAATTGGAGGAACATCTCTTTTGATTGCCGTATCTGTTATTCTTGATTTGGTAAAGAAACTAAACGCCCAACTCACTCTTCGGGAATACTAAAAAACATTGAGCAATCAATGTTTTTTGTTTAAATGACTTTTTTAAGCAATTTATATATAATTTAATCATTACTAACTTATATTGAAGGGTTATGAAAAAAGACTTAAGCAATGAAGAAAATAAATTAGCTCAGGAAATGGTGGATAATTCAGAGAAGCCAAATTTAGAACTTTCTAAGGAAGGTAGTGTTTTTGATAAGGGTAACGAAAGATTTAACGCTGTTTCAAATACTATTTCTCTGGCAAAAGAAAAAGCAGCTTCTTTTTTTAAAAAGACAGGTAGTAGAATAAGTAATTTTTTTAAAAAAACAACAGTCGGAGTTCTCTCAATTCCAGAGATTGTAGAAAAAGGTGCTGAAAAATATGAAGAAATCGTTTCAAAGGGTGTTTATTTTACTGGAAATAAAATTACAGAAGGGACTAATTTTGCTATAGAAAAAATTGATCAAGGTGTTGAATTTGTAGATAGTTCAGTAGCTAAATCAGTTGATTGGGTTGAAGATAGAATAAAAGCAGTCCGTGGTTTTGTGGGTGAAGGCGTTGAGTTCGGAAAAGATGTTAGTTTTTATCTTAGTAATAAGACAGCTGATGGTTTGGAAAATATAAAAAACGGGATTAGTCACAGGTATAAATCAGCTATAGAGTTTGGGATAAAATCAATTAATGGAGCTAAAGAATTGGTGCGGTCAAAAAAAGAAAGTTTTAATAATTGGAGGAATGAAATTCGAAAAGAGAGACTTGCAAGAGAAATAGAAAAAAATATTTCTGAGGTTTCTTTTGAAATAGGGTTCAATCGTGAAGAAATGGAAAAAAGAGCTAAGAATTTTCAAATATTAAATAATCGGTTGAATGAGTTATTAGAAGCTAAAAACGCACTTCTTGCGTCGCCGCAAGCTGTAGCTGTGTAATATGAAAGAATATATAGAAAAATTGCTTAAAAGTGACGCACTTTCTCATGAGGCTAAACAGAAAATAACAGCCTTATATCAGATGGAAATTTCTCCAGATATAATTGCTCAAATTCAAGATATTATTCAAGATGAAATAGATAGAACTTTTAATGAAGCGGGCATTTTGATTGACCAAAATGAACTTGAACTTAAGATGAATGAAATGGAGAATGATTTTAAATTGATAGAGAAAAACACAAAAGAAGATCTTGAGATTGTAAGAAATGAGCTAGACAATCTTGAAAGTATTGTTAATCAAATAGAAGAGTCCATAGATCAAGACAAAATTGAGGATTTAAGGAAAGAAATAACAGTTTAGTAAATATAAAATGCAACTACAGACAATAATTTTTATGGGTCGTTCAGGTTGTGGAAAGGGGACTCAGGTGGCACTGTTAAAGGATTATATAAAGCAAAACGACTCTGAAAGTAGAGAGCTTTTTTCTCTTGAAACTGGAGCAAAATTTCGTGAAATGATAGAAGGCGATTCTTTTACAAGTAAACTTGCAAAAGAAATTTATTCAAACGGAGATCTTCAGCCTGCTTTTTTGGCAATTCATATTTGGTCTCATATTTTAATAGAAAATCTTAAGGAAAATAATCACATAATCTTAGACGGAACACCTAGGACATACTCAGAGGCTGTTATATTGGATTCCGTGATGGGTTTTTATAATAGGGTGAAGCCCATTGTTGTTCATATAAATGTTAGCCGAGATTGGTCAAAAGAGAGACTTATGGAACGTGCGCGTTTTGATGACACAAAAGAGGGTGTTGAAAAAAGATTAAACTGGTTTGACAATGAAGTTGTGCCCGCCATGAATCATCTTCGCGAAAGTGAAATATATAATTTTATTGAAGTAAACGGCGAACAAACGATTGAAGAAGTTCACAAGGAATTGATTCAAAAAGTTTTCGCATCATAGAAATGAGTATTATAAAAGATCAAAAAGAAATAGAGTCTATTATTGAATGCGGTAAAAGATTGGCTAGTGTTTTAGATATTGTTGCAAAATCTGTAAAAGCAGGAATTACCACAGAAGAGCTCGACCGTATTGCAAGAGTTGAAATTGAAAAATTAGGAGATACTCCATCTTTTTTAGGCTTTACCCCAGAAGGCATAAGAAACCCATATCCTGCAGCCTTGTGCGTTTCAATAAATGAAGAAGTTGTACACGGAATACCAAGTAAAAAAATAATAAAAGAAGGTGATGTTGTTTCTGTTGATTTGGGGCTTAGGCATAATAAACTTTTTTGCGACCATGCTAAAACTGTCGTAGTTGGGAAAGCTTCAAAAGAAATCCATGATTTGGTTAAAGATACAAAAAAAGCTCTGGAACTTGGGATTGCTCAGGCGCGAATAGGGAATACTACTGGCGATATCGGTAACGCTATTGAAACAATTGCTAAAAATAAGAATTATGGTCTTGTAAAAATACTCTCTGGCCACGGTGTGGGAAAAAAGATACATGACGATCCTTATGTGCCTAATTATGGTAAACCGGGCCAAGGAGTGAAGCTTGTAGAAGGAATGGTTATTGCTATAGAACCAATGTTTACTCTCGGTAAAGGGCACGTTAGAGCCTTGAGTGACGAGTATACTTATGTAACCAAAGATAGGTCTATGTCAGCTCATTTTGAGCATACAGTTTTAATCACAGCTTCAGGCCCAAAAATACTAACAATTTAGGTTATAATATTTCTATGGAAAAAGCCCCAGAAAATGAAAATTTAATAGAGACAGAAGAAGGTTTGAAAATTGCCGAAGAGTCATTTGGTCCTAATGATAAATTGGAATCAGATTTGGTTGCCAGAGTACAAGAAGCTGAAATGATGGAAAATCCTTCCGAAAAAATAAATACATTACTTAGACTTTCAATCGAAGCAAAAAGAAATGGTTTTTATGATTTATATAAAGATCTAAAAGAGAGAGCGGTTCAGTTGGATGATGAAAATAATAAATTTTTTGACAGTGAGGCACAATTTAAGGCGGCAAAATTGAAAGACGAAATAGCTAGAATGACATTACTTAATAGTGTAGATTATAGTGATTCTAAAAACAGTTATAAAGAAGGAGTTAATGAAGAAAGAGAGGAGGTTCCTCAAGAAATACCCAAAAATGAAATTTCCGTTACCCAATCTATTCGCAAAAAAATAATGTCCACTTTAAAAAGCATTTTTTAGTCTCTAAAAATAAATATTTTGATGTATAATTGAAATCAATGGAAAATCAATTTTTCAAAGATCTACCTAAATTTACAACTCCAGAAGAGGAGATTAGTTATTTGCGTGAACATATAAGTTCTAGAGAAAAACAACTCTCTGAAGAAAGAAAAAATGTTCCCCTAGAGCAGGTAGCCAAAGACGCTATTGATGCTTACAAATTTGTTCCAGCAGAAAAAGTAATACCAGATAATTTAATTCCACGACAAGAGGCGGAGCAAATAGTTTTGAGTCTTACACCGGAGGCTCACGACAAACAAATAGAAGAATTTTTTGGTCTGATGCTTGACCGTGGTCTAAAGAATACTTTTTCTGTTTTGAAAAAAATGAACAATCCGCATTTGGATGATGACTTTCATAGATTTTTAGTTCAGTATTTAATAACCGGACAAAAACCATCTGATTTGAAAGAAGGACTCGAAGAAAATAGAGGACTTTCTATGAGGCTTTTTGAAGTTAGTCTTCCAAATTTTGATAAAGAAAAAAAGACCTCAGCGTCTTTAATTTCAGGGATGGAGCAATTTCTCTCCGGTATGCAGGCTGTTGGAGATGGACGAACTATTGAAGGAAAAGAATATTTTACACTAGAGCTTGCTGTTGAGAATCATGGTTCAAATATGTCTTTGTATGTTGCAGTTCCGGCGTCTCGGGCAGATCTTTTTGAAAAAAATATGTTAGCAGTGTACCCAGAAGCAAAAATAAAAGAAGTTCCAAATGACTACAATATTTTTAATGAGCAAGGTTTTGCCATGACTTCAGTTGCAAAACTATCAGAGCTTCCTGTTTTTCCGCTTCGTTCTTTTGAAAACGGAGAGACAGACCCGATGTCTTCAATAATTTCTGCTTTTTCAAAGTTCAATCAAGTCGGAGAAGGGGCGTCTATTCAATTTGTCATAAAGCCTGTCGGAGACGCTTTTATAAAAAGATACAACAGAATCCTTGATCAGGTTAGAAACGGCGGGAATATAAAAGAGATCTATAGTGGGATTGATAGCTGGAGCGGAGCTTTGAAAAATGCCGCAAAGGATTTTTTCTCTGCTCCTGCTAATAAAGATGAAAGTTCAAATGATAAAAAAGAAGACGAAAAACTAAGAAGTAATATTGAAAAAATGAACAAGAAACTTAGTTCTACTATTTTGTCAGCAAATATTCGTATTGTCGCTTCTGCTCCTACAAAAGAAAGAACAGAACAAATGATAAGAGAGATTTCTTCTGCCTTCAATCAATTTACAGATACAACATCAAACTCTTTAGTTTTTCAAAACATTAGTGAATCCAGGCTTTTTGAAGAACTACATTCTTTTTCATATAGAATTTTTAAAGAGGAAAATAATATACCGCTAAGTCAAAAAGAAATTGCCAGTATGGTGCATATGCCAGAAAATACAGTTGCTTCGCCTCATATTGCACAAAGCTCAATGACAACATCTCCTGCGCCGACTGAGGTTGCAAATCGAGGTGTTATTTTGGGTATTAATTCTTATCGCGGACAAGAAACAGAGGTAAGATTTTCTCCTGAAGATAGACTTAGGCATCTTTATGTTATTGGACAAACTGGAACTGGTAAAACAACAATTTTGAAAAATATGATTGTGCAAGATATTCAAAACGGAGAAGGTGTTTGTTTTATTGATCCGCACGGAAATGATATTGAAGATATATTGGCAAATGTTCCACCCGAGAGAGCAGATGATGTTATTTATTTTGATCCAGGATTTATTGACCGACCAATTGGGTTAAATATGCTTGAGTACGATGTTCGTTTCCCAGAGCAAAAAACTTTTGTTGTAGACGAACTTCTTTCTATTTTTAGAAAACTTTTTGGAGGAACTCCAGAAAGTATGGGCCCAGCTTTTGAACAATATTTTAGAAATTCAGCCTTACTTGCAATGGATGACCCAAGCGAGGGTGCAACACTTCTTGAAATTGGAAGAGTTTTAGCAAACAAAGAATACAGACAAAGATTGATTTCAAAATGCATGAACCCAATAATTAGACAATTTTGGGAAAGTGCCGAAAAGACAACAGGGGAAGCGTCTTTGGCAAACTATGTAAACTACATAACCAACAAATTCGACGTTTTTATAACAAATGAAATAATGCGACCGATTGTTGTTCAGCAAAAATCATCACTTAACTTTAGAGAAATAATCGACGGAAAGAAAATACTTTTGGTAAATCTTTCAAAAGGAAGGCTTGGAGAAATAAATTCAAACCTTTTGGGTCTTGTAATTGTTGGAAAATTATTTATGGCAGCACTTTCTCGCGTTGATTCAATTGGTAAGGATTTGCCGCCGTTTTATCTTTATATCGACGAGTTTCAAAATGTCACAACAAATTCTATCAGTCAGATTTTATCAGAAGCTCGAAAATACAAATTGGGACTTAATTTAGCACATCAATATATTGCTCAAATAGATGAAGGAATAAAAAATGCAGTTTTTGGAAACGTTGGATCTATGGCTGCTTTTAGAATCGGAGTGGATGATGCTGACTTTTTAGCAAAACAATTTGAGCCAACTTTTACTGGACTTGATTTACAAAAACTAGAAAATAGAAATGCTTATTTAAAAATGCTTGTAAATGGATTTCCTGCTAAACCTTTCAATATTCGCACACTTGCTCCAAATCCCGGAAATAGGGAATTAGCTCAAAAAATAAAAGAACTTTCACACTTGAAATACGGGAAAGACCGAAAAATTGTCGAAGCGGAAATATTGAGCCGTTACTCGGCGTAGTATTGAGATAAGTTTTGTATTTTGCTATAGTCTTTGTGGCTTAGGCCATTTTTATTTTAATAACTAATATATATTTACATGGAAAGAACACTTATAGTATTTAAACCTGACGCAGTTCAGAGGGGGATTACTGGGGAAATTATTGCTCGTTTTGAAAAAGCGGGACTAAAAATCGTTGGGGCAAAGATGGTTTGGCCAAACGAAAATCATTACGATAAGCATTATGAAGGAATCGGAAAGCTTGCAACACGAATGGGGCAGAAAATTTGTGATATGACAAAGAATATGATGTGCGAAGGACCAGTTTTTGCTCTTGTTTTAGAGGGTGTTGAGGCTGTAACGCTTGTTCGAAAGATGGTTGGATCAACTGAACCAAAGAGTTCAGCACCAGGAACAATCAGAGGGGACTACGCACACATGAGTTATGGGCATGCTGATTCAAATGATATAGCTTTGCCAAATATTATTCATGCTTCAGGTTCACTTGAAGACGCAGTTCAAGAAATTCCACACTGGTTTTCTGATGATCAGATTTTTGAGTATGAAACTGTGTACGAAAAATTTACGTTGAAGAAAAAGGCTAAATAATTTTTTTCTAAAACGCATTTTTTGAATTGTCTATATTGTTTTTGTGAAAAATTTTTTATAAGATTAAGATACGGTTATTTCAGCGTATTACCGAGAAACACAATATTTTAGGGAGCCAATAGTTTTCTTTATTTTTACAAGGAAGCGGTAATGATTTGCTTTGGCATTTCATTCAGGCACCCCCGTGGGCCAAGGCTACGGTAATATTCTTGTAATAACCGTAAGTAACAAGCCGACGTTTTGTCGGCTTTTTTCTAAAAATATGAATTTTTTAAATAAAAAAATATTTTTCACCTTATTTTTAACACTTTTTTTGTTATTTTTACATGTTGGTGCTATAAAATTTGGCTGGTATTACATATTTTATGAGTTTGATATGGTTCCGCATTTTTTGGGCGGGCTTGTTATTTTTTTAATAATTTATAATTTCTCTTTAGTTTTTAAAAGAGAAATAAAAATTTTTAATATTATTTGGTTGGTTTTTTTAGTTACTATTTTTTGGGAATTTTTTGAAATATACTTAGATAATACGTTTGGGGTAGAGTATGCTAGGACTTTTGATTCAATATCAGATATATGTTTAGGGTTAAGTGGTGCAATGATCGGTGCTTTTTTCACAGCAAAAATAGATAAAAACATATATAATAAAGTAAATGACAAACAAAGCTAAGATAACTTTTTGTTCTGGGGCTGGTACTGTAACAGGTGCTAATTTTTTATTTGAAATAAATGAGAAAAAGTTTTTAATCGATTGTGGAATGATCCAAAATTCTAAATTGGCAGACGAAATAAACTGGGATCCATTTCCGTATAATGCAGGAGAAGTTGAAATACTATTTGTAACTCACGCTCATATTGACCATGTTGGCAGAATACCAAAATTAATACAGGAAGGTTTTAGGGGGCGAATAATTTCATCTATTCCATCAAAAGACATAGCAGATTTGATGATGCGTGATACTGCTGGAATTTTAACTCAAGATGACGCAAATGGATTAGAAATTTTCTTCAATGAAAAGAATATAAATTTGGCGCTATCTTTGTGGGAAACTTATGACTACAACAAAGAAATTAAATTGTCAGAAAATATAACTGTCACACTAAAAGATGCTGGGCACATATTGGGTTCGGCAATGATCTGTTTTAGGGCGTACGGTAAAAATATTGTTTTTACAGGAGATTTAGGAAATTCTCCGTCGCCAATCTTGCCAGACACTGAAATCCTTAAAGATGTAGATTATTTGATAATGGAAAGCGTGTATGGGGACAGGAATCATGAATCACGTGATGAGAGAAAGAAAAAATTAGAAAAAGTAATTGAAGATAATTATGGAAGAAAAGGGGTTTTGATTATTCCAACATTTTCACTCGAGAGAAGTCAAGAATTACTTTTTGAAATAAATGATTTTGTTGAAAACAATAGAATCCCACCAATGCCAGTTTATATTGATTCGCCTTTAGCAATAAAACTTACTGCTGTTTATTCAAAATATACAAAATATTTAAATTCCATTGCGTTAGGTAAAATAAAAGAAGGGGATGATATATTTAATTTCCCAGGCCTAAGGGTCACTCTTTCGACTGATGAATCAAAGGGTATATTAAAAGTTCCATCACCTAAAATAATTATGGCAGGGAGTGGAATGTCTATGGGGGGAAGAATAGTGCACCACGAAAAAAATTATTTACCAGATAAAAACAACACTCTTCTTTTGATCGGATTTCAATCTCTTGGAACAATGGGTAGATTGATTGAAGAAGGTGCAAAGAAAATTAGAATCACAGGGCAGGATGTCATGGTTAATGCGCATATTGAGAAAATCAGTGGTTATTCTGGGCACAAAGATTCAGATTCTTTAATTTCTTTTGTTGAAACAAATGCAGATAGTTTAAAAAAAGTTTTTTGTGTGATGGGAGAACCAAAATCAGCAATGTTTTTAGCTCAAAAAATTAGAGATTATTTAGGTGTCGAAGCTATTTCTCCGGGAGCAGGAGATGTCTACGAAATAAACTTATAATTTATAAAATAAAATCAACGATACCAAATAAAATAAAAATATGGAAGATAATAATAAACACAATCATTTAAAAATAAAAATAGGAGTCTCGGGTGCTGCAGAAACTGGGCATTGCGGAATTGATGCACTCGATAAAGCAAAAGAACTAGGTAGAGAAATAATTAGACAAGGTGGAATTGTTGTAACTGGTGCAACAACTGGATTTCCGCTTTGGTCAGCAATGGGCGCGAAAGAAGAAAGAGGGGTGTCTATTGGCTTGTCTCCTGCGTCTAGTGAAAAAGAGCACGTCGAAGTTTATAGATTGCCGATAGATTATATGGATTTGATAATTTATACCGGTTTTGGTTTTCCAGGGCGAGATCTTTTGTTTACTAGATCGTGCGACGCTTTGGTTATTGGTTGTGGGCGAATAGGCACAATTCATGAATTTACTATTGCCTTTGAAGCGGGAATGCCAATAGGGGTACTTCAAGGTTCTTGGAGTATGGATGAAACAATAAAGTTGATTCTAGAAAGAGGAAATCGTCCAAGTGATATGATAATTTTTGATGATAATCCAAAAAGACTTGTAGAAAAACTTACAAAAATGGTTTTAGCTCAAAAGGTTAAGGAATACAAATCTCCATCAGTAACAGAAAATGTAAATCTTGGAAGGCTTGGTTAAATAAAAAAACCGTCATACGACGGTTTTTTTATTTAACTAGTTTTACGATGTCTGTGAATATTTGTGGGTAGTCATTTGCAAGAGTTGAAAGTACTTTTCGGTCTAGCATTATTCCTTTCTTCTTTAGTTCTCCCATAAATTTAGAGTAAGACATTTCGTGAGATTCTAGGGCTGCATTGATTCGAACATTCCAGATTCTTCTTATATCTCCCTTTTTGTCTCTTCGGTGAGCACGAGCGTGTGAACCTGCGTGAAGTAGGGCATCTTTAGCTGCTCGCTCTTTTGTACTAGCAGAATGTCTAAAACCCTTTGTTTGTTTTAAAACATTTCTTCTTCTCTTTAATCCAATTTTTCCTCTTTTTATTCTTGTCATGTTTGTTTATTTATAAGGTAGTAATCGAGATGCAACCTTTGGAGATATTCTAAAAGTCTGCATTTTTTTACCAGCTAGTTGCTTACTTCTTGATTGCTTTGCATTGAAATGGTTAAAACCACTCTTTCTTGAGAGTATTTTTCCTGTTTTTGTAAGCTTAAGACGCTTAGTAAGTGATTTGTTTGTTTTCATCATAAAATATAAAAATTTTAGTGCTTTCCGCTAGATCTCTCTATTGTCAGCATTAGTCCCTTCGGAACTCGTTTTATTTCTTCTGCAATTTTGTATTCTTCGGTTATAAGATTTAGTATTCTGTTGAGTCTTTCCTTTAGGAATTTTTCATCTAGAAACTTTGACCTTCCGTTTAAATAAAGCTCTATTTTGATTCTATGTCCTTCGGCTAGCCACTTTGAGGCAGTCTTAGCTTTTAGTTCTAAATCATGTTCTCCGGTCCCAACTTTAACTTGAATGGACTTAGTTTCGGTGGTTTTACCCCCTGAAGCCTTCTTTTTCTTTTTTCCGAGCTCGTAAAGGAATTTACCATATTCAGAGATTTTTGCAACTGGTGGGTTGGCTTGGGCGGTAACTTCTATAAGATCTAATTCTAAATCTTTAGCTCTTTGCAGTGCGTCTACAGTTTTCATTATTCCTAACATTTCTCCGTCTGGGCCTATGACACGTAGCTCTTCTGCTTTAATTGTGTTGTTTAATTTGTGTTCTGTTCTTTTTTCGAACTTTTTGAATTTATTCACTGATAGGAGAATTATATAGATATTTTGGAGTTTTACAAGGGAGATCGGGTTAAATATAAGAAAAAACGCCGCGAAACTTTCGTTTCGCGGCGCGAGGCTTTTTAAGTTGGTTTTTATTTACGAGCTTTAAAACACTGACTAAGGCCCATTTCGTATAATGGACAGTCTTTCTTACAGATACTTTTAGAACATTCATTTTTGTATTTCGGATGAAATTGTTCCCCAAGACCATACACTACAGCATCTCTAATATCTTTTTTCGTAATCAAATCACCATAAAGTCCGGGAACATCTGGGTGAGAATGGCTTCCGTTTAACAAGTTTTCATGCTCCTTTATATAAAGTAACTCTGGAACTTGTTTGATGCAGCCTTCTTTTCCAAGCTCTTCCCATTTTGTTTTAAGGCCTCTCTTTTTGCAGACACAAGATCTGATAACCCGCACATATCCTTCAATGTTCTTTTTGTCTTTTGGGTTATTTAATGATACGAGCCTTTTGCTTACTGGATCAGCGATGATTGTCAGAATATTCTTTCTCCAAATCTTTTTAGTTTTGTGACGGGCAATTTTACCGGCATCAATCAAATCAGATTCAACGAATGTAACTCTTTCTTTTCCATTTACATCAATGATGATTGGGTTGATCTCTGTATTTGCACGGTCTTCGTGAAAAATAATTTGAGCGGTTTGCACTATGTTTATATAATTCATGACAGCTTCAATCATCTTATTAATCTCTTCAACTTTTGTGTTGTCGTGTTTAACGCAAGACCATATTGACTTTACTACACTACCTGGAAGTAGGGTGGAGGCAATGTTTCCAAAACGAATTTCTGGAATTGAGGCATCTTTATCTATAGCTAAACGGTCACCATTTTTGTCAGTATACAGTGTGTAATCTAGTAAAAATGATAACGACGGTTTGTTTCTAACTCCAAGGTGCTTAGCCATTAGTGTTGCGGTGCATTGTTTTTCATTTCCAGGCGCGTGATCATCAAATGGTCCACCACCAAATCCTAGACATAAGTATCCATCTTTTAGCATGTTCCAAAAAATTCCAGCGCCATGATTATAGACTTCAACTTGCTTGTTAGTAGCAAAGCCAATCGGAATTTTATTACATTCCGGAAAGAGTGTTTCTCCTTCAGATCTGAAGATTGACGAAGCCATTATTTCGTCGAAGTGTTCACTGTTGTGAGTTAACATTGCGACAAGTCCAATGATTGGACGACGACCAAAGAATGCATCTTTGATTTCCTCAACTGAGGATTTGGTTACATCTAGAGGTTGTAATTTCATTAGTTTTTTAATTTTTTAAGGTTCAACTTATTTTTTAGTTCTATACTATTATATCACTATTTTATCCTAAAGTCAAATAAAAAAACCCTGAATTTTCAGGGTTTTTTGTTAATTCCATTGAGGGTCTTCGGGGTAATTTGCCGTAATTGCGTATTTTCCGCCCATACTTCTTAGAACTGTCCTCCATAAATCATTCGAGTTTTTGCTAAAGATAATTTCTCTATTGAAGGTTGAAAGCATCCAGTTTGTTTCTTCCACCTCTTCTTTTACACTAGAAGGTTCCCATCCTGCATATCCTGCAAAAAAACGAATCATGTGTGGCTGTATTTTCCCAATAGCTACTAATAGCTTTAATTGTTCATAATTGCCTCCCCAATAAATATCATCTGTAATTTTTTTACTACCAGGTAATTTATCTCCTAAGGTGTGAATAAAGTACAGGGTGTCTGTTTCAACTGGTCCACCAAAGTAAAGGGTCGAATTGAAATCCGGGAAATCTTCTACTGCATCAGTAATATTTATATCTGTTGGTTTGTTTAGGATAAAACCAATGCTTCTTTCTGTGTTGTGTTCTGCAAGTAAAACCACTGAACGTTTAAAACAAGTATTATCAAGAAATAGGCCGGATGCCAAAATGGATCCTTGAGATATTTTAGGTGTAGGTTCCATAGAGCTATGTTTTAGAATTGTTAGGTTTAGAAAGAATTATTTAACAAGATGCTACTCCTCCTATATTTTAGTGTCAAATTTTCTTAGTTACTTTTTAACCGCCAAAAAGTAACCAAAAATGCTCTCGCCAGAATAAAATTTTATTATAAAAACGTAATTCGTCCTCGTAAAAAATTTAAACTCGCCCCGCTCAAACAGAAAATTTTTAGTCTTCGGACTCATTGGTTTTCATATATAAAATTTTATAAGGCGAAGGCCAATAATAAATATAGTTTTGTGGCGCGGAATATTACATTTCCGCATACTGCAAAAGCTTTGCGGTTTTTATTTTGTGGCGTCGCAGACTGTCTGTGACATCCCACAAAAATATAGTCGCCTCGCTCCTTATTTTTTGTGGGCCATATGGGTTCAGTATCAGAGTTGTGAGACCACGTAAGGGTATTTAGCAAAGTTTCAGAAGTTAATTTGAGGTATGCGGGTCGGGGTGCCTACTACTTTACTTCAAAGTATTTAGGAATTTCAGAAAGCAACCATTGCCCTAGATGGTCCATAACCATTTTTATTTCCTTTTTATCAGATGTTGGGTTAAGTGCGAGGTTAAGTGCTTCACGCATTTCCAACTCTTTTTCAGGGTAGTACTTAGCGAATGTTTCGTAGCATCGATACAAATCACGAGTATATTTTTGCTCGCGTTCCATAGTAAGTTCAAATCCAACGCGGAGCAGTCCTTTCATTAACCAAACACATCCTTTCTTTATTTCCTCATCAGATTCATCTTCTTTCGATAAAAACTTTTCAAACCATGAAAAACGATTATGGAAGCCGGCAGCATGTATAGACATTTCTTTTCCGGGTTTCAATTTCGGAATCTCAATCGGTTCACCATACACACAGACTGATTGATTAAGGATAATGTAATCATCTGCGATATCTGAGAGAGGAAAAGCTCCCATTTCAATCTCTTCAACAAAATCATATTTCTCTTCGAGATGCTTTCGCATTTCTCGGTTAGTATTGTTCTCTTTCAGATATTCTGGTGTTTTATCGACATACGCAAATGTATCAATATCCGATACGCCTTTCACGGCTTCTCCTTTTGCAACTGATCCACGAATATAGACCTGCCTTAAATGTTCGCCATACGCTTTCTTGTATACCGCAACAATGTCTTCAATGAGTGGTTTCCATTCTTCTTGAATTTTCTCCAGAGATGTAGGGTTTACCACATGTCCCTCTGCATCAAGTTCAAAATATGACCCTATTGGTTTTATCTCAATTTTTGAAGCTGATTTTTCCATTGCGTTAATTATGTCTTAAGCGAAGACATTTGTATAGCCAAGGTACCCGAGTCGCCCTATGTACCTAAGCATGTGGGGCATGCCGATACTAAGTTTTTAGTGTGGAGATGGGCGGAATTTCGATCCTTACAGGATCAGTACACCTTTTCAATTTTCTCAGAGCAAAGCTCTTCGTAAATAATGAAAAGCTTTTCGAATCTCGCACGCAAGCAAAGCAGTTTACTTGCTCATCTCCACTGAAAAACAAAAAGCGCCCAAGGGCGCTAATGTTTTTAAAAGTGGAGATGGCGAGATTCGAACTCGCGTGCAAAAGTATGTTCAAATTGATCTTCGTGTGTAGTTTGCTCTGGTGTTTCGCGTATTGATAAAGGGCAAACAAAAATCTTTACGCTATCTTCTAAGTTTTCTTTTAGAAAGTCGAAGAAGTCTTTCTAAAATAAAGATTGACTGTATAAGACCCTAATCCCTGACATCAATCAGATCAAAGTAGGATCCGAGACTCTTAAGCGAGTGCTCGTGCAAAGGCCACGTTTTGAAACGGGCTCTTTACATAACCAAATGTTTTTCCATTTGGAGTTGCAACATGTGTTAACGAGCGACATTTGCATGCTCGACACGCACAATTTGAAGCGATATCTCTTGTCGATGCCATAAACATCCCCAATTGAATCGTCTTATTAATTTTTCAAAGTCCTACGAAGTTCTCTTTCAGTATCTCTTTTTTTGATACTTTCTCTTTTATCGTACTTCTTTTTTCCACGAACCAAACCGATTTCACATTTAATCCGCCTTCCCACACCATACAATTTAAGTGGTACAAGTGTCAATCTGTCAGACTTATGCTTTCTCTCAAATTCTTCCATTTCTTTTTTAGTAACCAAAAGCTTTCTCATACGCTCTGCGTCGTAATCTTTTGGTGTATTGCCACTTTGATATGGACTAACATTTGACCCTACCAAGAATAACTCTCCGCCAAGAACTTTTACATAACTTCCCGCCAGCCTTGCACCACCTTGTCTAACGGATTTAACTTCAAAGCCAAAAAGCTCGATTCCAGTTTCAACTGTATCGATTATTTCATAATCAAATCTCGCTTTTCGATTTTCAGCAAAAACTGCCATAAGAGAAGTTTATCATTAATTTTTATTTATGTTAGTATTTGGAAAACTTCCACAAAATGGTCAATAAAATAAAAGCCTTCTTTCGTGCGCGAAGGATTAAGAAAATCAGGGAAACTCCCGAAATATATCGATATATTAAATTCAAAGAACGAGGTAGCTTATATATCGAAACAGAAGATTTCTTTAAGCTAAAAAAAGTTCGTTCGACTATTGTAGAAATAATGAATAGTAATTTCTACAAAAACACGTTCAAAAAGACCCCGCATTCGTGAGGTCTTTTTTTATTCAAAATAATCCATCTTTCGTGTATAATTACACACAATGAAAGCTAAAAAAGACATAAATCCAAACAATAACCCAGTAAAAAAATCGGGGGAGCCGAAGTTATCAAAAATGATAACAACTGTATTATTAATATTTTTAATGGTCACTGTTGCGTATTCGCTTGTTTCTGAAAATAAAAAAGCTGAAAAAGAAGTTGTTTCTATTTCAGAACTCGCAAGTGCCGTCCAAAGAGAAGAAGTAAAATCTATTTTAGTTGAAGGTTCAAAACTAACTGTTACATTTGGGGATGACTCTATAAAAGAATCAAAAAAAGAAGCTGAAAGTTCTTTGTCTGAAAGCTTTTCAAATTATGGAGTGGCACCAGAAGTACTTTCTAAGGTAAAGATTGAAATAAAAGACGAGAGTGGTTTTGGTTATGTTTTATTAAATATTTTGCCAATTCTTTTGCCTGTTTTACTTTTTGTTGTTTTTATCTGGCTTATCAGTCGGCAAATGAAAGGCTCAGGTATGCAGGCTTTTACATTTGGACAATCAAAAGCAAAAATCACAGATCCGAGTGATAAAAATAATCGCGTTACTTTTAAAGATGTCGCTGGTGTAAAAGAAGCAAAAGAAGAACTAAAAGAAATAGTAGATTTTCTAAAGAACCCAAAAAAGTTTATCGACATCGGAGCGAGAATTCCAAAAGGAGTTATTTTGACTGGTGCACCCGGAACTGGAAAGACTCTACTTGCACGAGCTGTTGCAGGAGAAGCGGGTGTCCCATTTTTTCATTTGTCAGGATCAGAATTTGTTGAAATGTTTGTTGGAGTAGGTGCATCGCGTGTAAGAGATCTTTTTCAAATGGCAAAAAAATCTGCTCCCTCAATTATTTTTATAGATGAGATAGATGCTGTTGGAAGAGTCAGGGGTTCGGGTCATGGTGGGGGAAATGACGAAAGAGAGCAGACACTAAATCAAATTCTAGTTGAGATGGATGGCTTTGATCCAAATGAGAAAGTTATTGTAATGGCTGCGACAAATAGGTCTGATGTATTAGACCCAGCCCTACTTCGTCCGGGGCGATTTGATCGACGAGTTGTTCTTGATCTTCCAGATAGAAGTGATAGAGAAGAGATTTTGAGAATTCACGCCGTCAAAAAACCATTGACCGAAGATGTGCAATTCAAAGTTATCGCCGAAAGAACTTCTGGATTTTCTGGAGCAGAACTTTATTCTCTTATGAACGAAGCTGCGATTTTAGCAGCACGTGAAAACCGCAAATCTGTTTCGCAATATGATTTGGTTCGCTCTATTGAAAAAGTAATGATGGGGCCAGAAAGAAAAAGTCATTTGTTTAGTAAAAAAGAAAAAGAAATTACGGCATATCATGAAGCGGGGCACGCAATTTTGGCATCACTTTTGCCGTACGCAGATCCTGTTCATAAGGTTTCGATTGTTGCACGTGGACGAGCTGGAGGTTACACAATGAAAATTGCCATTGAAGATAAAAAACTTCAAAGTAAAAAAGAATACTTTGATGATATTGTTGTTTCTTTAGGTGGATATGTTGTTGAAGAAGAAGTGTTTGGTGACATTACAACTGGCCCATCAAACGATTTACAAGTTTCAACAGCACTTGCTCGAGCGATGGTCACAAGATGGGGGATGAGTGATGAAATCGGCCCAATAGCGCTTGAGTCAGATGGAGGAAAAACTCTTTTTGGGCAAGGTGTAAATGATAAAGAGTATTCTGAAAACATGTCTTCAATTATTGATGCGGAAGTAAGGAAGATAATAAAAGGTGCGTTTGAAGTAGCCAAAAAGACTATAAAAGAGAACAGAAAGGCCCTAGACGCTATAGCAAAAGCTCTATTGGATAAGGAGACATTAGAACAGGCAGAATACGAAAAAATCCTTGTTTTGCAAGGAATTGATCCACAAAAAGGAAAGGCAACTATACAAAAGGAGACTCTTGACATTATAGCTTAGCTATGGTATCATAGAGGTATGAATAAAATCATATCAAAAATTTATATAGTTATTTTAGGACTTGTTTTTATCCTACCTATAGGAGCTTTTGCAGAAGGGCAAGGTTCTTACTTCTCGGCTAATACTCTAAGTGCCACAAGTATAACTACTTCAACCGCAAAACTAAGCGGATCTGTTTCTTTCGATGAAGGATCAGGAACTGCATGGTTTGAGTATGGTACAAATTATAACCTTGATGAAAGCACTAGTGTTCTTAGATACGTTTCTAAGTATGAAGGTGTAGCCCAAGGTATATCAAAATCAATAGGTTCTCTAAAAGCTAATACAACTTATTATTTTAAAGTTTGTTTAGAAACTAATATACGAGGTGTTACTTGTGGAAACACAATGTCCTTCAAGACAAAATCAGCACCAGTTGCGACAACAGTTTCAAGTTCAACTTCAACTTCAACAAATAGTAGTTCAAATTCAAATTCAAACTCAAGTTCAAGCTCTAGTTCATCTTCGTCAAATACAAATGACGATGATAAAAAAGATGACAATAAAGAAGATGAAAATTCTCAAACTGCTTCTGTCGCTGGATCAACAAGAGATGGAAATTTCTTACCAGACACTTTTCTTGAATGGATTCTAACTATTGTTCTAATATTCTTTATCGTATTGTTTGGTAGATATTTATATCTAAAAAGACAAGAAGAAAAAGAAGAGGAAGAGAAGAGAAAAAAAGAAATGTTAATTAGAGGCCAGATGGCCTAAATCAAAAAATCCCGCAATGCGGGATTTTTTGTTTGTTGACTTCTGTGTGTCCGGGAGTAGTATTAAAAAAAATTAAATAAAATGGAAAATAAAAACTTATATTGCTTGTCTGTAAAAGACTCAAATTTTACTGGACTAAATTTTTTGCCGATAGATAAAGCCCCTGTTGGTTTAGAGGTTGATCTTAAGAATGGGAAGTGGAGAAATAGTTCTCAGACTCTTTCCCGTGGCGATAAACCTCAAGAAGGTAAATGGCAAATAATTGGATTGAATGGAGTAGGCTCAATTAATTCTGGTTGCGATGTAAGGCTAGTATTTGATGTTACAAATATTGACCATATCGAAAAGGCATTAGAGGTAGTAGCTGAATTTCATCGATAATATTTAAATATTACAAATTAAGATAAAACTCACTGGTTATTACTTTGTGAGTTTTTTATTGCCTTTAATTCTTTTTTTATGTAACATCTTTTATGCGTATCCGCCCTTAGCTCAGTTGGTTAGAGCACAGAGCTTATACCTCTGGGGTCCATGGTTCGAATCCATGAGGGCGGACAATCAGTGCTATAATTTATTTATGCGCGGAAAAAAATTTTTCCTTATAACTTCTTCTTTCTTAATTGGGGTGGCGATTATGTCATTTGTTGCTTTAAATTTGGGCAAGGTGACTTATAGTCTTCATTATAATAATGAAATTGTTATAAAGTTTAACAAAGAAGTAAAAATAACTACGGGAATTTTGACAGACCCCTTTGTAAAAGCCGACGTGAAGACTAGAGGACTTTTTGGAACTAAAGAAATACGAATAATCCCGACTGATGATTTTCCAAAAGGGGAGAACATAAAAATAAATTTTGAATATAAAAAAGTTTTTACAAATAAAGTACTTTCCTTTGAAGATTCAGTAAACATTCCTATTAGTTCTGATATAAAGTCTTTTAATATAAACGAAGTAAATGGCTTTGTTTCTGTAAATCCTAAGATTACGCTAGAAGTAAATTCTTTGGAAGAAAATAATTACAACGTAAAGATAAAAGAATTTCAAAGTGTTTGGAAAAAAGATTCTTCATTAGGTAAGGTAACTTTTGAGCCGGCGGATAATTTGCCGTTGGGGGTAGAGCTAACTTTTGTTTTGTTAGAGGGAGATAATATTTTATATGAAAAAAAATTTATTACATCTGATCAGCCAAGAATTGTTGATATAACAAAAAAGGATTATTTTTTACCAGGTGATGTCGTGGATATATATTTTAGTAAACCGATGGATATAAAATCAGAACCTTTGAGCATAAAGGCTCCAGGGAGTGGTAAATGGATAAGCGAGACATACTACTCTTTTACTTTGGGGGATATTGAGCCAGGTGGTCAGTACTTGTTTGAATTAAAAAGTGGTTCAATGTCGAAAGATGGAGGGTTTGTAATTGATGCACAAAGCTATATAGTAAAGGCGCCAGGAGAAGTTACTGCAGATATAATTCGATCAGAGGACGATTCTCAAATAAAAGTTGTATTCAATCAACCGGTAGATAAAAAAGATGTAGAGTTTAGATTTTTAACTGTTCCAAAAATCAACGGAACTTTTTCGTGGTCTGAAAATACAATGTTTTTTAATATCGATAAACTCTCTTATGAAACTACATATAACATAACAGTTCCAAGAGAAATAAAACCATCTTTTGGTATTCCAAATAAAAAAAGTTTTAATCTTTCTTTTACAACAGAACCAATGCCTTTCAAAAATGACATTCCTATTTCAAAAACAAAATATGTTAAAGGTGGAAGTCTGTCAGCTATAGTAAATGTTTTGGCATTTTATAAAATAAAAGCAACCGAAGAAACAATTTTACAAAAAATGGGACAAGATACATCTATTCGTTCGGGAAATACTTGGGGTGATCCGAGAAAAGTTTTTGTTGGGCCATATAATGAATTAAGTGGTTACGGTGTTCATGCTGGAGTTATTGCCAGGGTAATATCTAGTTATGGAAAAAATGTAACACTTTTAACTAGTCCGTCAGTTCAGTCTATTGCTAAAGAAGTATTTGCAGGAAAGGTTGTGATTGTTATTTCGGCTGATGGGGCGGACTCTTGGCAGGTTGCCGAAGGAACTACAATAAAAACAGGAAAAAATATAAAGTACCAAATCGTATCAGGGGTTTATGGTAAATCTAGTCTCAAAGGTTTTTTCCTTAATGACCCACAAACAGGGCAGATTTATAAATATATAACAGCAAGTTCTATGGCAACTCTTCTTAAAAATGTTACTGGCGTGACCGATCAGGTGATAGTTGTAAAATAATTATTCAAAATGACTCGTCGATTCACGAACATCCACTTTAATCTTAAGAATTGGATGTTTTTCTATTTCAGGATCTTGCGCAATTAAATCTTTGGCTTCATTTCGTGCTGCTTCTACCATTTTCAAATTTTTAATTGCTTCCATCCCAATGTCTGTGATGCCCCATTGTTTACCACCACCAAGCTCTCCAGCTCCACGCAAAACCAAGTCCATTTCAGCAAGTTCAAACCCGTTTTTAGCAGTGGAAATAGCTTTCAGTCTTTCGGCAGTTTTTTCATTTGAGCTATCAGTAAATAGATAACAATAAGGCTGATGTGTGCTTCTCTGAACTCTTCCACGAAGTTGGTGAAGTTGGGCAAGGCCAAAACGTTCAGCGCCTTCAATAATAATAGAAGTTGCATTCGGGACATTTACCCCGACTTCAACAACAGAAGTCGCAATCAAGATATCAATTTTACCTTCGGCAAAATTTTCCATAACTTCTTCTTTTTTATCTTTGGTTAATTTTGAGTGAAGGGTTCCAATGGTGTATTCTGGAAAAACATTTTTTTTGAGACGCGCAGCCTCACTACTGACAGATTTTAAAATAAGTGCCATTTCTTTTTCTGGATCTGGATCATCGATTCGTGGACAAATTATATAAGCTTGTCTTCCAGCAATTAATTCTTTTCTAATTTTTTCATAAACAGCATCTCTTTTATTAGGTTTTACGATTTCAGTTATAACAGGTAGTCGTCCTTTTGGTTGTTCGTCGAGTATTGATAAATCAAGGTCGCCATAAATGGTCAGTGCAAGTGTTCTAGGAATTGGAGTAGCTGTCATAGAAAGTAAGTGGGGGACATATTTTGAATTTTCTTTTTTGGTCAAAAGCATTCTTTGTTTTGTTCCAAAACGATGTTGTTCGTCAATAATAACCAAAGAGAGGTGTTTGAAATTTACGGTTTTTTGAATAAGAGAATGCGTCCCGATTAGAATCGGTATTTCACCATTTGCGACCCATTTCAAAAGTTGAGTTCGAGATATGTCAGTCCAGCCGTTCGGGTTTATTTTTGATGGAAATTTTTTACAACCAGAACTTGTAATGAGTCCTATTTGAATAGGCATATGTTTGAAAAAAGAAATAAATGATTCGAAATGTTGAGTTGCAAGTATTTCTGTCGGTGCCATATATGCTACTTGAAGGTTTCCAAAATTTTTTCCACCAGGATTTGATGTCACAACAGAGTATGAAACACTTGCCGCTACAGCTGTTTTTCCACTACCTACATCTCCTTCGAGAAGTCTCGACATTGGAGAATTTTTTGTGAAATCATCAACTATTGTGTTGATAGAATTTTTTTGCCCTTTTGTCATTTCAAAAGGAAATCTCTTTATGAAAGTTTCCAATTCTTTTTTATCAACTTTTATTTTTTCAGATTCAAGTTTCGTTAGGCGAAATTTTTCTCTTTGTTTTGCGAGTTGAATCATAAATACTTCTTCAAAAGCAAATCTTTTTCTAGAAGCAGTTGCTTCTTTCTCGCTACGAGGGGAATGGATCCAAACAAAAGCAGTTGAAAGCTTTGGAAGTTTATATCGTTCAAGAATTTCAGAAGGAATTGGGTCGATAATTGTTTCGTGAATTTTTTCTAAAAATATTTTTCTGACCGCATGAAATAAAAATTTTGAAGTTACGCCTTTTGTTTCTCTATAAACAGGATACATTATGTCGTGGTTGGTATCACCCTGAAACAGAGAATTGTGTGTGTCGATTGGAAGTTCGGGTAGAACTTCAACTTCAGGATTGATAAGGCTCAGGCCATTTTTGTTAGAAGTTATTTTACCCGAAAGTCTTACGATCGAACCTTCTTTTATTGTTTTGACCAAAAAAACTTGATTGAACCACACAACTTTTATTTTTCCACTTTGGTCTTCAACTACCGCTTCGCCCATCGGCACACCCCCACGGAATGATTTTTTAGATTTTAGGTTTCTGATTGTTCCAAATATTGTCGCATCCTCGCCAGAATTTAATTCTTTTATTAAATGCTGTTCGCGAATACTTGAATACCTGACAGGGAAGTATCTTAAAATATCCTCAATAGTTTCAATTTTGAGTTTTTTGAGACTTAAAAGCTGAGAGCTTGTCAGTCTAAATTTTTCAGTTAGACGCATCTTTGCGTCCATGGCTAAGCAATTAGAGATTTAACTTTCTCCGTTAGTTCATCAAGGGTAAAGTTTGATTTGATCATGTATTCAGTTGCGCCTAGATCTTTTGCTTTTTGAATATCTGTTGTTTCAGAAAGATTTGAGAAAACAACCACTGGAGTTTTTGTTGTCTTTATATTTTCACGTATTTTTTTTAGTATTCCAAATCCATCAGTTCCAGGTAGTAGTAAGTCTAATAGAACACAAGAGATCTTTGCTTCTTCGTCGATTGCTTTGAATGCCTCTTCATCATTTTTTGCAATTCTAACTTTAAGGCCTTCTTTTGAAAGTCTAGTTGCTGCAAGTCCTTGTAAGAATGTGTCATCTTCTATAAGTAAAATTGTTTTTTCCATAAGTATAATTTTAGCACAATGTCTTTTGTCTACAAATTAAGCAATTGGTAGGGTAAAAAAGAATGTTGTTCCGTTGCCGTCCTTGCTTTCAAAACTTATTTCTCCAGAGTGTGCATCTATAATTTTTTTAGCTGTGTATAGTCCAAGTCCTGTACCTAAAGCTTTTATTGATTTTGCTTTTTCACCTCGATAGAATTTATCAAATATATGGGCTTTGTCTTCGTTTGGAATTCCTATGCCGTTATCTTTTACAGAGACCCTAATACTTTTTTCTTCTTTTGAGATTGAAATTATTATTTTACTGCCTTTGTTTGAATATTTTAGGGCATTTTCTATTAGATTTTGTATGACAACTCTAATTTTATCACCGTCAGCTGTGACCTTTGGTAGTTTGTCTTCGGGTTTAATAAAAACTATTTCAATATCTTTTTTGTTTGATTCACCAATAAAATCAAATAAAACACCTTCAATTATTTGCAAAATATCTACAGATTGAAATTTATAAGTAAGTCCCGTTGATTCTGCGTGATTGATTTCAAGCATTTCTTGGACAAGTGATAGCATTCTTTCAATTGATGTCTTTTCTTTTTCAATAAAATCTTTTTGCTCTCTCGTTATTTCTCCGACATCTCCGTCTAGTAACATTTCATTTATCCAGCGGAGCGCTGTCAGAGAAGTCCTAAGTTCATGAGCTGAGATTGAAATAACATCAGATTTGAACGCATTAATTTTTTCTAATTGATCTATCTTTCTTTGTAAGTCTTCCATAAATTGAATTATATCTTTTTGCAGGCTTTTGGGAACTAGCATATGATTGAGCTATGACATTTTGGGATTCTATAATTTTAGGGGTGGTAGAGGGTATTACTGAATTTTTACCTATTTCGTCGACTGGCCACCTTATTTTGTTCGGCAAAATTTTAAATATCGGAGAGTCAGAGTTTTTGAAGAGCTTCAATATCGCTATTCAATTTGGGGCAATTTTAGCAGTAGTATATTTATTTCCAAAAAGATTTTTTAGAGAATGGGGGACTTTTAAAAAAATAGCTATTGCTTTTATCCCTACAATTATTTTGGGACTTATATTTTACTCAATAATAAAAAAATATTTATTGGATAATGTTACGGTAGTACTAGTCTCTCTTTTTGTTGGGGGAATATTGTTTATAATTTTAGAGAAGTTTTTAGCTAAAAAAGAAACAAAAAAAATAGATGAAGGGATTGAAGGAGTTACATATAAACAATCTTTTTTTATTGGGCTTTATCAATCACTCGCCATGATTCCTGGTGTTTCAAGATCTGCTTCGACAATTTTCGGAGGTATGCTGATGGGAATAAGTCGTAGAACTATCGTGGAATTTTCTTTTCTTCTGGCAGTGCCTACAATGCTTGCAGCAACGGTGCTTGATGTATATAAAAATTTTGAAAGTTTTAAAGATTCACAGGTTTCATTGTTGCTTGTTGGTTTTGTTGTAGCTTTTGTTGTAGCTATATTTGCAATAAAGTTTTTGATTCGATATGTAGAGAAAAATAATTTTATTGCCTTTGGTATTTATAGGATAATTATTGCTGTTTTATTTTGGGTTGTCTTATTTTAGGCTAAGTGCTAGTGTTTGGTTAAACAAAATACATTAGCAAATCGAAACAACGACTTATGAGTATTTAAAGAGCATTGGCAAAATGAACTGTATATTGTCGGGCATAGACAATGATGAATTGATTAAAAACCCCAAAATAAATTTTGATTTAAGGGTAGTAAAAGAAGAAGTTTATTCTCTTCCAAAAATTACCGATGGATTAATAAAATTTGAAGTTTTGGAATTGGTTCATTCAGTAAATATTCAAGATCTTCTTGAAGATGCCTGTAGGGGGAGTATTGAAAAAATCGCTTTTGATACTTTATCAACAACAGTTGAGGTTGCCAACCTTAACATTTCTCTTCTTTCAGAAGATGGAAACACCAATCTTTTTGTTTTTGGGAGTAATAATAATTTTTTTATTTCAAGAGTTTACAAAACAGATAAAGGTGTAAGTCACTATGTAGGACTTAAAAATTTCGATCTTCCTTTTAGAGGAGGCGGAATACACAGATTTTTTATTAAGAGACTTTAAAAAATCCTCCGAAAGGAGGATTTTCTTTTTTAATTTTATTAGTATAAGATTGGTGATATGGAAACACTTGTAAAAGCAGATATATTTTTTTTCGTAACAACAATTGCCGTGATAGTTGTCACCATTCTTCTTGCGGTTTGTCTTTATTATTTATCTGGAACATTAAAAAATTTCAGAGATATTACAGATAAATTGAAATTAGGTGTGAATAGTGCAAGTGAACATCTTGAAGAGTTGATTGAAAAAGTAGAAGAGAATCCTGTTTTTAGATTTATTTTTGGAGGCAGAAAGCCGATCAAAAAGAAAAAGATAAAAAATAAAGAGTAATTTTTTGTGTATGATATAATTTGGATATAAAATAATTATTAGTTAATAAATTTATATGATCAAAAAACAAGCAGTAAATAAGAGCACAACAGGAAAGGTTTTAGCAGTCGGAGCAAGTATTGCCGCACTTTCAGCCGCAGCATATGTTTTGTTTGGTCCGGATGCAAAGAAGAATCGAAAAAAGATAAGCGGATGGGCTACAAAAATGAAAGGCGAAATAATTGAAAAATTTGAGAAGATGCAAGAAGTAACAGAACCAATTTACAACAAAGTAATAGATGATGTTGCAAAAAAATATGCGAAATCAAAAGCTGTCACAGAAGAAGAGTTAGCAAGCATTGTTTCAGAGATTAAAAAACACTGGAAAACAAACAGTAAGCCTAAAAAGAAAGTAGCTAAAAAATCTAAATAATTTTTAAAATACAAAAAGCCACACAATGTGTGGCTTTTTGTATTTTAGGATTTGATATAATTACAGGATGAAAACAAGAAATATTTTTAATATTCTAAGGGTGGCAATGTCTTTTATTTTTTTATGGGCATTCGTTGATAAGTTATTCGGTTTTGGACTTGCGACAAAGCCTGAGAATGCATGGATAAATGGCGGATCTCCAACAACCGGTTTTTTGGCAAATGCTGTTCATGGGCCATTTACTACTATTTTTAATAGTCTTTCTGGGATTGCGCTTATTGATTGGATGTTTATGTTGGGACTATTATTTATAGGGCTTACATTTTTATTCAACAAATATGTAAAGTATGGTGCGATTGCTGGAATGATTATGATGGCGCTAATGTATTTGGCACTTTTGTTTCCAGAGAATAATCCATTGATTGATGAACATATAATTTATTTATTAGTCTTTGCTTTGTTTTTCTCAAGAGATACAGCAGGGAATTAGATGGTATTTTATTTGGAGGGCTACTCGCGTTAAGTACCCCTTAAGTAAGATCGTGTAAGGGTATTTTAGTATCTTTTGACTGGGTCAATTTAGGTACTCAGGTCGGAGTCTCAATAGGCTAGCGACCATAACCTCACAGTAGTAAGATTGAGGCATGGGTAAGGGAAATTTATTAAACAAACCGTGTGACTGTGGGTCTGGCAAAAAATACAAGAAATGTTGCATGAATACTCCAAAAGAAAAAGAAATTTTAACTGGAGCAAATGCGGAGGCACTGGTTGAATTTTTGAGCTCGAAAACCTTTTTAAAACCATGGGTGTTCCGTAGTCCGAAATATACCTCAGACAATAAGGAGTTTTGCGATGTCGCAATATTATTCAGAGGCACGCTTATATTAATTGAAGTTACTGGGTCCAAGTTTGACCCAAGCAATCCTCAAAGATATTTAAGAAAAGTTAAAAAGAAACATGGGCAGTTAAATATTGCTCACAGAATAGTCACTAATAAATCTAAAGAAGTTCAATTTGTGAATGATTATTTTGATTTTAAAACTACATTTGGAGAGATCGATACCGTCCATAAAATATTCTTATCTACAGGTGATGGTGAGATGAAAATAGCTGAAAATCCAGGCAAGACAAACGGAATTACATTTGAAGATTTAGGAAGGTATTGTGGTTTTTATAACGATGAAGACGGAATACACTCTTTCACTTTGTCTGAACTATCTTATGCTAGCGAACATATAAATACACTGAAAGACTTCGATTGGTATTTACAGTTTGAAAAAAAGTTCTTAACTAATGACTTTGGTGATTTTAGTGGAAAAGTTTTACCTGTTGTAGATTCAGAAAGAGAAGATTTAATTGCTGTATACCTCCTCACATTCTCTCAGGATGAGGAATTAAATATAAGTGGAGTCGTAAATTTGTCGAAAATATTTGGCGATAATGATTTGAGTGAATCGACAATGATTATGTACTCCGCAACTGGTACACATAAAAATCTTGAAAGTGACGACTACTACAGAGAGATAATTTCTGAGAGAAAGATAAGTTATTTTTGGGATAGCTTGGTAACTGATATGGCTGCTCAGTGCCAAACGATGTTGAGAGTGAATTCAAATGGTACTGAAAATGTTGTAAACAGAATGGAAGAAATGATAAAAGTTTTAGAAGTTCTCAGTCACACATCACGCTTTGAGAGAGTGAAATACTCTGAGGGTATTATAGGGTCACAAAATCAAGGCAGGGATGGAAAGATTTTTTATAGAAACATTTTTTCTTTGGCAAAAGATTCAGATACTCTCTTTTCATATTTAAGACGCCAGTATCAGGTCATTCCATCAGATAATGAGAAAGTAAGTACCGCTATTAGGCATGCTAGAACGGTGTGGTGTCGAGTCAATTATTCGGACAGAATGTCAGCTCATAAGGATCGAATCAAAAGAGCTTGCCTTATAACGCACCATATTTATGGAGAAAATTCAGTTTTTACCTTTTCTTTAGCAGACCCAATTGAAGTCACCCGACATGAGTGTGACCCATTTCTCAATTTTTAGTTAGAATACATATATGCTTCCAAATCAAAAAGCACGTTAAACGTGCTTTTTGATTTCTAAGGGAGTCGGGTCACTGCGATACTTAGTTCTTTTGGCGGGCATCGTGGGTTAGGTACTAGGGTGGTGAGACACCGTAAGGATATTTTAGCACCATTTCACGAGTTGAATTGAGGTATGTGGGTCGGGGTCGCTCTTTTGCAAATTTAGCCAATCCGAGTCGCTTGATGGAAAAACATTTGCCATCCACTAGCGGTCTTTCTCCAATGCGAACTTCGTAGCGAAATAACCTTATCTTTACCATCTGTAGCCCTTTCCGTTTTAAATGTTGCAACGGCTATATTTTCAGAAGGGGTGTCGACATTGAAATCGCTCACCGAATATTCAACCTTTTCAAGGGTATTCGGAAGTCTTTCGAGAATATCCGCCTTTGTGTACTTATTCCCCGATGTTCCGAACTCGATGAAATCGTCAGCGAGCAACCCATTAAGAGCCTCTTTCGAAGATCTTACTTCGGGTTTCAGAAGCGATAGCTCTAGATCATAAATTGTTTTGGTTATTTCGTTCATAAGTATTTTTAGGCACTCGGGTTATATATCTACTAAGTTTTCTTGGCGGAGACGGCGAGATTCGAACTCGCGGGGCTTGTAACAGCCCGCCTCCTTAGCAAGGAGGTACCTTAAACCGCTCAGACACGTCTCCATTTACACGTGTAATAATAAAAACAATACCATATTTCTTATTTATAGAAAAAAGATTTTGTTTGTGATATATTCAACCAACAAGGAGAATTGGGTGAGTGGTTTAAACCAGCGGTTTACTAAACCGCCGACGGGTAAAACTGTCCGTGAGTTCAAATCTCACATTCTCCGCAGTAAGAATTTAGTATCGGTAGACTCATCTGCCTAAAATATCATGGAAAAAGGAATGGAATCCCAAATCAATTACATGGAAAGAAATCTTAACAAAGTTAAGATTGAAGGTAACGTCATATCGATTGGAGAGGGTCAATCATCATATCAGGATATATTTACAATTCACTTGCTTGGACCAACGAATAACTCTCAAGTAATCGGTGTTTTTGAGGAGATAGAAAATGATAAAAATTATGAAATAAACTCCGGTGGTTATATAAGTTGTGTTGAGATTGCTGGAAGTTTTGATATAAATAAAAAATTTCTTATTCA
>DAORIO010000003.1:0-26546 GCA_035438585.1 Minisyncoccota bacterium
ACAGTTTTAGCACGAGTCTCTACTTTTTCAGTACCGTCCAAAAGCGCCTGAAATATTTTTTTATCAGTGGCTCTAAATTTTAGAGTATATTTTTTCATTTGACTATTTAGTTAAATATTATTAAAACAACCTAAGAATAATATTCCCACTTCTCATCCAAATAATTAGCAACACACTTACCACTTACTGGCCTACCGTCAGCATCATATATTGTCTCGTGGATTGAAGCAGAAAACTGAGCGCTCGCAGGCAAAGAAGTATCTCGATAATCATAAGTTGCTTTTTGGAAGTTATACTCAATTTTTTCTCCATCCTCTAATAAAACTTCAATTTCATAAAAAAACACGCCCTCTTCGTTACTCTTAATACCTAATTCTTTATATTCTCGCCCTTTTAAAATAGTCTCGAAGGTCGCCTTTATTTCTTCTTGAGTAGGAAATTTCTCAGGAAAGTGTTCTTGTTCATTAAATGTATTTTCTAATGACATATAAGTATTATAACAAACTCTGTACCCGGAAAATCAGAAGGTTATTTATTTAGACAAATATTTTCGAACAGCGAGTGCTGAAGAGATTGCTCCGAGAACGATTCCAAAAACCAAAACTATTATAAGCAGTGGAATAAAGTGAGAAACGTAATATTCAAGCATATCAACTCCCAAGAAATCAGTCATTTTATTTGATAACCAAACAGAGACTGGATAGAAAGAGGCCATTGCTAAAAAGGCCGCCATAATTCCACAAATCATACCTTCTACCATAAATGGACCAGTGACATAACGAGAATTTGCTCCAACAAGTCTCATAACTCCAATTTCTTCTTTTGAGATAAAGATCGTTAGTCTAATTGTATTGAAAGTAATAATAACTGAAATTATTGTAAGAACTAAAGTAAGAGCAACACCCAAAGCTCGAGCACTAACAATAATATTGTTTAGTCTATCAATAATACTTTTGTTTTTATTGTAGTTTATATTGTAAATAATATTTTCATTTGATTTTACCAATTCACTTTCTGGTGAAAGAGAATTTGCAATTGCTTCATACTGAGTAGTATCGCGAGCTTTTATATTTATAGATCCACCAAGAGGATTTTCACCGATTTCTTCGAGTGCTTGTAGGGTAAGCTCGTCATCTTTTTTTCTTTCCTTAAATTGCGCTAGTGCAATATCAGCTGAAATATAACTAGCTGATTCCACTTCTGGTAATTTTTGAATTATATCTTTGAACTCTAATATTTTTTCTTCAGATGCGTCTGGAACAAAATAGACAGTTATATCTACTTTTTCTCTAACTTGTTCCAAGCTATTTGTTAGAACTGCTTGAAAAAATAAAATTCCTAAAACTACAGAGAGTGTAACCCACAAAACTAAAGTTGAAGCTAGTGAAACTATTCCATTTCTATAAAAATTCAGAACTCCACTTCTTATGATTCTTTTTATATCAAGTAAAAACATAAATTTAAATTAAATATTTGCCATCTTTATCATCTCTAACAATGCGACCACCTTCCATTGTAATAACTCTTTTACCAATTGATTCAACTACGCCACGATTGTGTGTTGTCAAAATAACTGTTGTGCCAAGATCATTTATCTTTTTCAAAATCTGTACTACTTCGTATGTGTTTATTGGATCGAGGTTTCCTGTTGGCTCGTCGGCGATGATGACTTCTGGTTGATTTATAATTGCACGTGCAATAGCAAGTCTTTGCCTTTCACCTCCTGACATTTGAGAAGGAAAAGAGTCCATCTTGTCAGACAAATCCACCAAATCCAAAACATGTGGAACATCAGTGTATATTTCGTCGTCCGTTTTTCCTACCGCCTCCATTGCAAAAGCAATATTTTCATAAGCGGTTTTACTAGAAAGAAGTTTGAAATCTTGAAAAACCATTCCGATTCTTTTTCGAAGTTTCAACAAACTACCTCTACTTAATTTATGAATATCAACATCCTCAAACAAAACACGCCCTTTTGTTGGTTTATCTTCAGCTAATATAAGTTTAAGAAGCGTAGTTTTTCCGGCCCCTGAGTGCCCTACAATAGAAACAAATTCTCCAGACTTTATTTTTAGATTTATATCTAAAAGAGCCGGTGAATCTTTTGGGTAAATTTTTGAAACATCTTGAAAATTAATCATTTTGAAAAAATTAAAAACAGCAAATCTATCATTTTTTGAGTTCGTCGTGCCTAAATATCATAGCATGAAGAGGTAAATTCAAAAACTATAAATCCATCTCTTTTTCGATAAATTCACCAATATGCCCTTGTTTTAAAACACCGTCAACATCACTTACCTCTACACCCGTCCTGTGGTCTTTAACCATTTTATATGGATGAAGTACATAAGAGCGAATCTGATTTCCCCATTCTATTTCTGTCGTCTTTGAAATATACAAAGCTTCCATACTTTTATTTTCCTTCGCCTCGTTATAACGATATATCTTACCAAAAAGTAACTCCATTGCTTTTTCTCTATTTGCTTCTTGACTCCTTTCTGTTGCAACATGCACAGCGATGCCCGTTGGAATGTGAACAATGCGCACAGCTGTTTCTCTTTTGTTTACATTTTGCCCTCCTGGTCCTCCTGATTTTGCAAAATCTATTTTTATATCTTTGTCGTTTATTTCTACTGCTTCAGCTTTTGGAATAATTGGAATAACCTCAACCAAAGAAAAAGAAGTGTGTCTCAATTTTTTTGCATTAAATGGCGATATTCTAACAAGCCGATGAACACCCGATTCATTTTTGAAAGTTCTATACGCATTCTTCCCTGTTATTTCGACAGTTATATTTCTGTATCCACCATGATCATTTTTATTTTCGTGCAATATTTTTATAGAAAAATTGTTATCTTTTGCATATGCAAAATACATATCGAGCAACATCGATGAAAAATCTTCTGCGTCATCACCTCCGGCACCTGAAAAAATTGTTAGTACAGCGTTGCCTTCATCAATTACCTTAAATTTATTCAAAGAAGTCTTAAGTTCTTGAAGTCTTTTGACCTTCACTTGCGAATCTTCTTTATTTTCCCAAAATGTCGCTTCAGACATTTGGTTTTCCAAAATTTTAATTTCCTCTTCTGTTTTTTTCTTGTCCAATATCATAGCTTTATATCAATACCGCAAAATTTTACCTAGAGAAATATCCTGTATCTTTTAGAACAGCCTCAAAAATATCAATTACCCTTCTAGCTTCTCTTTGAGTCAAAATAAATTTTTCTCCTTCGTGGGCAATTTTATTTCGAACTTTGTGAGCTTCCCATGCAAGTTGTAGCATTGGAAAATCTGCTTGTTCGATTGATTTCATTTTATCTCCAAGAGATTGCCCCTGATAACCCATTTGAGTTATCACATCTTCTAAAAGAAGATCTGCTTCAATAATCGCCATTCGCCAATTGGCCGGATTTTCAGACGAAACATGCGCTTTTATCTTTAGCCAAGTTGGATTAACCTCATCGGTTGTTAATTTACCCGGAATTGTTTTGTCTACATTTTTCTTTTGTTTTTTATCCAATTCATTTAGACGAATCAAAATATAAGAAATAACAGCAATTAAAAATACAGATATAACAGCAAGTATCGCTTGAAAAATAGACTTGAGTGGACCTTCTGTTAAAAAAAGCCAAATTGCTTTTAAAAGCTGAATAAAATTATAAAAAATATAATCTAAGTTTAGATATCGAGGATTAAATATAGGCTCTATTCCTTGTGCCTCTAATGAACCAACGGAAAAAAACCCAATAAATCCTATTGTAGTAATAAATAAAAAAACATATTTAACAAAACCTTTATTTTTTATTTTCATTTAAAAAAATATCAACAAAATGAACTATACCTATTGTAACCCTTCAAAAGATTTTCCGAAACTGAAAACTGATTTATCTTGCCCAAAATCTGCCACTAAATGAATATCGAGAGGAAGTCCGTCTTTATTAAAACCATTTGGAATTGAAATTGCTGGAAGACCTGCAATGTTTGCTGGAACTGTAAATATATCTGACAAATACATAGCAACTGGATCTTTTGTTTTTTCACCGATTTTAAATGCTGGAGTTGGAGCTGTTGGACTAAGAATTGCATCTACATTTTTGAAAGCTTCATTGAATTCTTTTTTTATCAAATCTCTAACTAAAAGAGCTTTTCTATAGTACGCATCATAATATCCGTGCGACAAAACATATGCTCCCAATATAACTCTTCTTCTTGTTTCGGGGCCAAAACCTTGTGCTTTGGTATTGGCGTAAACATCAAATAAATTTTCTCCCTCTGCACGCAATCCATAACGGATACCGTCAAAACGAGAAAGATTTGTTGAAACTTCTGCTGGCATTAAAATATAATAAGCAGCCAATGAGTAGCTCATGTTTGGCATACTAATATCTACTATTTTATAACCTGCATTTTCTAATTTCTTAACCGTGTTTTCAAAATTTTCTAATACCTCAATATTAACTCCCTCTTTTCTGATTTCATTCCAGGGAACACCAAGTACTTTTATTTCTTTTTCTTTAGGTTTTAATTCTTCTTTTACAGAATTAGCATCTTTTTTGTCATAACCACCAATACAACCCTGAACAATTTCCGCATCTTCTACTGTTTTTGCTATTGGACCAATTTGATCCAACGAGTTTCCCATAGCAATAGCGCCATATCTTGAAGTAAGTCCATAGCTTGATTTGAATCCAACGACTCCACAAAATGACGCGGGTTGTCTAATTGACCCAGCGGTATCAGTCCCAAGAGATGCAATACAAAATCCTGATGACACACAAACCGCAGAACCACCAGAAGAACCTCCGGCTACACGCTCCAAATCATATGGATTTTTAACCACTCCGTACGCAGAATTTTCAGTCGAACTTCCCATGGCAAATTCATCCATATTTGCACGACCCAAAATTATAGCCCCTGCATCTCGTAATTTTTCTATTACCGTTGCAGAATAAGTTGCAGTATAGTTTTCTAAGATTTTAGAAGCAGCACTTACATGGTGGTCAATAAATAAAATATTGTCCTTAATTATTACCGGAATTCCACACATTGGACTTGTCTCGCCTTTTGAAATTTTTTCATCAGCTTCTCTTGCTTGGATTTCCCAATCAGAAAATATTTCAAGAACAGCATTTAGCTCAGAATTTTTTTCTTCAATATTTTTCACACACTGCATACACAAATCAACCGCACTATATTTTTTAGCACGCAAATCTGCTCCTACTTGTGGAATTGTTAGCATTTTTATATCCATTATAAAATTGATTTAACTTTTAGATAATCTCCATCTCTGTCTGGAAACTGATTTTTAATATTTTCTACCTGTTTTACATCGTACTCTTTTGGCATATCATCCCTAAAAATATTATGAACTTGACCAATTTCAGCCGGACGGTCTTCTGTTGCAACCTCTCTTATTCTATCTACATAAGCCAAAATAGAGCCCATATCCTGAGCAAAACTTGTTTTTTCATCTTCGGTTAGATTAACCCTAGCGAGCTTTGCCAAGGCCTCAATGTCCTTTTTTTCCATATTTTCAGTATATCAAAATAAGGCTTAAAATAGGAATATCTAACCAACTAGATATTTAAATTCATTTTCGTCAATTATTTTAACACCCAGCCTTTTTGCATCATCAAGCTTTGTTCCAGCACTATCTCCCGCCAAGACATATGTCGTATTTTTTGAGACCGAACTAGAAACTTTTCCACCAAGAGAATTTATTTTTTCTTTTGCCTCGTCTCGAGATAATGTTGGCAGTGTTCCGGTTAAAACAAAAGTCATTCCTCTAAATTTTGCATTCAATAATTTTTCAACCTTTTTTATTTTTACTCCGTTTTTTTCAAGTTTTTGCAGAAAATTTAAATTTTCTTTATCTCTAAAATATTCAACTACACTTTTTGCAACAATTGGGCCAATATTTTCAATAGATTCTACATCTCGAAGATCTGCGTTGATTATTTTTTTTAAACTACCAAAATGATTCGCCAAATCCTTAGCTGTCTCCTCTCCAACATGCAAAATACCTAGTGCGTAAATAAATCTCCACAAAGAAATTTCTTTTTTCGATTCTATTGATTCAATAATATTTTTAGCCGATTTTTCTCCAAACCTTTCAAGCCCAGACAAATCAGCTTCTTCCAAAACAAATAAATCACTTGCATCAGTTATTAATCCTTCATCCTGAAGTCTGTCTAAAATTTTTGGACCAACTTCGTAAATTTCAAAAATACTTACAAAATGTTGCATTCCTCTTGTATTTTTTGCAGGACATTTTTTGTTTACACAATAATACGCAACACTCTTGCCTGTTCCACCTTCTCTTTTTGAAACATTCTGATTGCACACAGGGCAATACTCTGGCATGGTGAATTTTTTTTCTTTTCCTGTTCGAAGTTTTGGTATCACTTCAACAACTTCTGGAATTACATCTCCAGCCTTTTGAATAATAACAGTGTCTCCAATTCGAATATCTAAACGCTCAATCTGATCCATATTGTGTAGGGTTGCTTTTGAGACAGTAGATCCTGCGACCAAAGTTGGCGTAAAGTGAGCAAGCGGTGTAAGTACTCCTGTTCGCCCCACATTTACAGTAATAGAAAGAACTTTTGTTGTAGCTTTTTCAGCTGGATATTTAAACGCTATAGCATAACGGGGAGCCTTTCCAACAACACCTATTTCAACTTGATAATCAATTTTATCAACACAGACAACGACGCCGTCAGTTCCGTAATCATATTTTTCTCTTATTTTTGAAACACTATCTATAAAAGAAAAAATTTCATCAGTATTTTTCGCTTTTGATTCGTAAGGTGCCAGAGTAAACCCAATACTACGCAAAAGTTCATGACGATCAGAATGTCTTTCTGGTATTTTTTTAAAACCTCGAATAATCGGTGCGTCATATGCAAAAAATTCTAATTTTCTTTTTTGGGCCAAATTTGGATCAAGTTGACGAAGAGATCCAGCTGCAGCATTTCTAGTATTTGCAAAAAGTGGTTTACCTTCTTTTTCGTTTTCTTTATTTAACTGCTTCCAAATACTTCGAGACATTACAGCCTCTCCTCGGACCTCAACATAATCAGGGTATGGGGCTTTTAATTTTAAAGGAATAGAATTTATCATTTTTAAATTTTGAGTTATATCTTCCCCAACAAATCCATCTCCACGAGTTGCACCGCGTACAAATACTCCGTCGACATAAATAAGAGAAACCGCGAGTCCGTCCATCTTAACTTCACAAAAATATTCAACTTTTTTATTCTCTCCAAGTAATTTATAAATTCTATTTTCCCATTCATACACCTCCTCTTTTGAAAAAGCATCATTTAAAGAAAGCATCCTTGTTTCGTGTTCTACTTTTACAAATTTATCAAGAGGCCGACCCCCAACACGATAAAGTGGTGAATTTGGATTTGCAAATTCTGGATACTGTTTTTCAAGCTCTTTTAGTTCTCTGGAAAGAGAGTCGTATATTTCATCAGTTACTCTTGGATCATCGTGAGTATGATAAGCTTCTCGAAATTCATCTATTTGAATTTCCAATGCTTCCATTCTTTTCTTTATTTCACTCTTTTTCATAGATATAAATTATACTAAAAAAGACGCATTAGCGCCTTTTTTAGTATAAAAAATTAATTTGGTGTAAAAACCTGATACAACTCTGCGTAAACCCCTGGCGGAATAACTTTTCTGTGTCCAAACTCAAACCTCCAAGACAAATCTCCACTTCTTGCGTCTGCAGTTGTTGCACCTGAGCCAACCGGAGTGCTTTTACCTGGCGGGCTGTAAAATGTTTGCTTCCAAGGAGCCACACTTGTTTCAAAATCTGGATTAGACATACTTGTGTTAAAAATAAAAACATCATCAAACCACGCAGTTAGTTCAACAATATCAGAAGTTGTATTTACAGGGACTCCATTTTTAGAATAAAGTCTCATTGAAAATTCCGCCTGAACTCCTGTATTTAAATAGTTTGATACATCTAATACAATATGTTGCCACCCTTCATTACCCGAAACATCATCTTCCCAAATAACATTTCCATTTATAAGAAATTGTTTTTTATACCTATCTGTTAAAACTCCTGGATAAGAATCTTTTACCCAAGCAGAAAGTATATATGAATTATCATTAGGTTTTACTGTAATAGTTTTCCAAGTTGTCTCACTCGGAATGCCGTAAGCATCATAAGCAACTAGAGGAACTTTATATATACCAGGTTGAGTAAATGTATATGTAACATTTTTCCCAACCTTTGTATCTCCATAAGCATCACCATTACCAAAACTCCACTCATATCTATTTATTCTGTTACCTAAAGAACTAGTGGCATTACCTGAAAAATTAACAGCAAGAGGAACAACTCCTTCTTCAACAGAAGTAGTTATATACGCAGTAGGTAAAACAACACCTTGTCCACCAAAATTATTTCCTTCAAATATTGCATTTTGAGTATTCAAGTTTTGACAAGCAGGTACCTTACCGATAACCCCAGAAGAACAAAGATCTTCTCTTTTAAACCAGTTCTCTCTAATAGAAACAAATCCATTTTGATTAAGTGGGTTTGCAAAGCCAAAGTGTAATTGTGTTGTTAAAAATAAATTTCTAAACAAAGTAGTATTTTTACCACCAAGTTCATTCTCTAAGCTAGAATTATTGTGTCTATCAAAATTTATAAACAACTGTCTTTTTAATAAAATATTATAACGAGCCTCCCAAGAATTTTCATGTCCACTTGAAGCTACACAATGTCTACATCCTCTAAAAATATTTGCTTCTATTAAAGCAGATGCATTTACTTCATTTCCGGCACCACCAACCCAAACACTATATCCATAACCCTCTCTAATATTTTCATGAAAGAAATTATGGTGAACATGTGCCCCATTTAATCTATACAACCAAACTGCCCACTTATCCCAAGCAAATATTTCATTGTTATCAACTTCAAGTCCATAATTTAAACTCCTAATAGCATTAGCAACACCTGTAGCTGGATAACCGTGGTCTAATATATCAGGATTTGGACCACGTAATCTTAGTCCTGTAATTCTAATATTATCACCACCGGTTATAAAAAGAGCAGAAAACTCTTGTTCTGGGAAAAAAGAATTAGAAAATAATAATGCGCCATTTGATCCATTTAACCCTCTACCGGAAGCCAAAGTAACCCCACCAGGTATTACTAGATTTTTTTCTCCTGTTAAATCAATAACAGCATTATCTTCTACGTATATTATTTGCCCACTAACTGCATTAAAAAGAGCTTCTTTTAATGCCTGTTTACTAGATACAATAAAATCAGCATTATCTTTATTGACTATATTTGTATAGCATTCACCGCCGCCGATTGGATTACCTGTCGGATTCAACTTTGAAGAAAAATTTTCTCCTTCATCAGAAAGACTTTGGCAATCTGACCCAAAAACAAAAGATACTCTATCTGACGGTTCTGAATAATTATCAGAACTATCAAAAGCCTGAACCATAAAACCAGAATCATACCCATTAGTCCCATAATCACCACCATAACTTACCCCAGGAGTAAGATTTTTTATTACGAAGGTATTTATATTTTTTGTTTTACCATAATAAAATCTTCCATTATTAGTATTATTTATTGGACCAAAAACAGCATATCCATATACATCAGAACTTTCTGAATTATCCCAACCAATAGTTACAGAATCTGAATTCATACTAAGAACTCTAACATTTTGAACTTTGGCTGGAGGCTCAATGTCTCCCGATGATTGTCCGCAACCGTAAGTATCAATTGTTTTGATTGCTGAATTTGTGTAAAAACTGGTTTCAGAAGTAGATTTAACTCTAAAAAAATATCTAGTACAAGGAGACAAATTACCTAATTCTATTTTATGCAACACAACACCATTAATCGATACGGGAGAATCATTTGTTATTAATTGTGGTAAATTCAATTTTGATGTTCCTAGCAATATTTCTGTAGAACTTTTTATGTCAGTTTTCCAATAAACTGTTGCTGAATCTTGAGTTATATTTGTTACTAATAGATTTGAAAGTACTGGCTTTTGCCCAATTACCTCACCTATCAAATTTCTAGAAAATCCTTTTGGAAAATCTAAAATATAACTTAATAAAAATACAACCGCAATTAAAACTACTCCGGAAATAATGCTAATTTTTTTTTGTTTTTGATCCATAAAATTTATTTTATCTTAATAAAAACCTAAGGCGTAACCGCTGGTGCGGAATTTGGATAAGTTGCTCTTAATAATCTATTTACAATTCGATTATTTGAAATATTCAAAATATCATTTACATCATTACAATCTATATTATAACCATTTGAATATATTTCCGTAACTGTTCCTGTGGGGTTAACTGGATCTGGAACATTTTTATCTATTGAAACTTCTACGCATCTATTTTTTCCCGCCATCTCATATTCAAAATTAAAACTAACTTTACTTCCAACCGCGTCAGAAATCATACTTAACCCTGCACAATCAACTACAGGCTCAGGATTAGCTGGATCAGAAAATAAACCTTGTGAATCATGAAATAGCGCACATTCAAGTCCAGTATCTGCAGCAAAAAAAGCGTAAGAACCTTCCTTAGCAGAAAAAGCCAAAACATTCTCTTTAAAAGCTACATTTGAAATACCTATAGCTATAGCCAATACAACAAGCGAAATCAAAACAGCAAATAAAGAAACGAATCCTTTTTGGTTATTTAATTTGTGGTCTTTAGTTATTAGTTTTTTGTTTGTCATTTTTTTATAAATTTAAACTACGGCGTAGTAGGTGGTGCTGTCTTAAACCAATTAAACAAATTTTCAACCGCATTTATTTCCGCCACACCTGTTCCTTGCCTCCACGCAACCAGTGATTCAACTCTAACCTCTGTGCAATCAGCATTTACACACTCAATAAAAATAGATCTTTGAAAAGGAGATTCTGTTGCAACAGTTGAATTATATTGATAGAAACCAAATGTTCCGACTATAGTATTAGACAAATCAGATGATAATTTTTCTCTTTCTATAAAGGGACACCCGCTTGGAAAATCACTTCCTCCGCCAACTGTATTACAAGGATTTACTATTGGGGAATCTGTATAAGAAATTATATCTTCAATGAAACATCCATCAGGCTTTGCGCAACTATTTTGAACATTATTTATAAAATTAATCCAACCCGCACCTGGGCTTGATTCAGACAAAGAGTAAGTGTCTCTGATATTTCTGATAACCTCGATTCCTTCTTGAGCAAGAGCCACTGCTGTAATTTTATTTTTTGCAATTGTTGTATCAGATACACCTTGACCTGTTATAACAATAATCGCTGTAATAGATAATGAAAATATAAATAAAGAAACCAAAGTTTCAACAAGAGTAAAACCCCTTTTAGCTTTCAATCTATAGTCTTTAGTTTTTGGTTTATTTTTTATCATTTTAACTTTACTACGAATCAATTAATCTCTGAGTCACAGTTGTCTGAACTGAAAAAGGAACTCTATTATTTTTGTAATCAATATAACCGGAAAGTCTTACTATTACTCTTGGCTGTAGTGTGTCGAAAAAAGCTGGATCAGCAGATGGGTCTGGTGGATATGGATACGGACCAATTACAGTAAAACCAGATTGTCTGTGGTCTATTACAAGCTGAACTTCATTCGAACCAAGATTTGGAGTAACGTCTCTTATTGTAGTTACGCCACCAACTTTTGAAATCTTCTTTACAAACGCACTTTCAGGTCCCGTTGATTCAATTATATAAGACATTTGATCTGTCTCATCTGCATAAACACCGCCCATCGGCTCAAATGCCAAAGACAAAGCTTCAGTACAATCATCTGGCTCTTCTATTGTTGGGCTATATACAACAGTCGAACTTACATCTTCAGTGTATTCAGACAAAATATCGCAATTATAATTTGAACCAAGTCTTATGTTTCGCGCCATATCTTCAACCAAGAAATTTACCGAGTCGAGAACTTGCCTTACCGCCGAAGTTCTTTTATGTGTAACGTTAGTATTTAAAACAGCACCTACCCCCACAAGCATAACTGTCACAAAAAGACCGACAGATATCATAACTTCCACAAGAGTAAAACCTTGTTTGAATTTAGTATTTAGTATTTTGTGTTTGGTATTTTTCATTTACTTTATAAATTATTACGGCGCCACTTGTTCAACAGAAATATTTCCAACTGCATTAATTATTATTTTTCTCTGAGAACCTTTTGAAGAAACAAGTGTTATTTGTGCACTATTGTTTTCAAAAAAATTAGTTCCATCTCCATCTACTGAAATAATTGCATCTGGAAATGGCCTCTCAAAAGAAATATCCAAAACACCGACATCTTCACAAACAGATAAATCGGTTGTTTTAACAACACAAATATTTGTTATTGAATCAAAAGCATTTATTTTTACATCTTTCAAACATTCTGTATTTGTAACCGCACAATCTCCACCATAAACCCTGTCTTTATCCAAATCAGTAAACTTTATAAAATTTGAAGGCCTATCAGCCTCAAACCTCAAACCAAAAGAAGGCTTGTAGTAATCAAGAGCATTGCTATCAACATACAGATTTATGGTGTCATTTAGTCTTCCTGAAATTGCATCAGACTGCGCTTCTTTTATCTGTAGAGCAATATCTGAAGTCGTGTTTTGTAAAGATATATTAGTTGAAAAATCAGAAAAGTTAAATAAAACAACAGAGGAAATTATAGAAAAAATAGCGATTACCACTATCAATTCTATAAAAGTATAACCTCTCGTAAATCGAGCTGTTAATCTATTTCCTTTATTTGTTAGAAATTTTTTCATACTTATTAATAATTCAAGAATAGTACTTTTGCTAAATCAAGATTAGTCCCCGCTAAAACAAAAGTAATAAAAATAGCAAAAGAAAGGTACGGACCAAACGGAATCTCTGTATTCATTGTAATTTTTTTACCCCTTATTGGCAATATAAAAAGTGTAACAATCGCCCCAATCCAAAATGAATACATCAAAGCTATCAACATACCAACTTTTCCTAAAATTATTCCTCCCGCAAGTCCGAGCTTTGCATCCCCAAAACCAATCCATTTCCCATTTGATATAAAAAATAAAGTGGCAAAAGGTAGAAAACCAATAAGACCGCCATAAAAACTATCCAAAAAAGATTTTAAAACAATCGTATTTGAGTCAAAACCTAGAACTAAAACCAAAAGAGCAATGATGGTGGCTAAATTTGAAAGATTGGATGGAATTATCTTATGTTTAAAATCATAAACTGAAATTGCAATAAAAATACAAAAGAAGGAAAAAGCTCCTAAGAAATACAAAAGGGACATTTGGTTAGTCAAAATGTTCAAAACACCAATCTTTGCCGCCAAAACCCCAGAAGCAAAACCGGTTATCGCCTCAACTACTGGATATTGAATAGAAATCTTTGTTTTACAACCGCGACATTTACCAAGCTGAAAAATATAAGACAAGACTGGAACAAGTTCATGAGCGTGCAATGTTTTTCCGCAATTCATACACATAGACCTTCCCCCAACCCCCTTACCAGTGTTTAATCTAAATATAACAACATTCAAAAAACTTCCGATTAGAGTACCGAAAATAAAAAACAAAATTAGAAATATATTTAGCATAACTTAATAATAATTATAACCCAAAAATATAATATCTTTTATCTGTACTGTTTATAAAAAAAACACACCCATATGATGGGTGTGTTTTTTTATAAATTAAATTACTACAAAGTGTTACAAAGACCATTACCCGCTCCTGCTGCTGTACCTATGTCTTGTTTACCAGCAAAACCATTTGAGTCAACACAGAATTCGTTTTCTGTATCTAGCAAGTCTCCATAAATTACATAAGTCGTATCTGTTGAACTGCAACTGTCTGTAAAATCAGTTGAACCAACTTGCTTATCTGCTGCAGCCAAAAGTCTTGCGATATCTGGATCTGAACAAACGTTTGCGTAAGAATTCATTGTATCGAAATATATTTCAGCTTGTGCTCTTGCTGAAGAAACTGATCCTTGTGCACTTGAGTCTTTAGCTTTGTTTCTTGCTGCTCCAAGTGAAGTTAGAGCAATAGCTGCCAAAATACCAATGATTGCAATAACAACCAAAAGTTCGATAAGCGTAAAACCTTTTTTAAAGTTTTTTGTCATATGAAAAATAAATTTATAATTAATAATTAAAGGGTTTCGAAAGCCCAAAGCCTTTTAGGGCTTCAAACGACAAAATAAATCGTTTGAATAATTATATCATTTATAAAATCCCTTGTATTAAGGTATCTTTCTGTGGAAAAAAATACAGCCAAACCATTAAGAAATTGTAGAAGAAATGTTGTAAATAGGAATAAGGACTGAAGCAACCAATATTCCAACACCAAGACCCAAGAATACAATCATCGCTGGTTCGATAAGACCAATCAATGTATCAACAGCATCGTTTACTTCACGTCGATAAAAATTTGAAAGAGTTTTCAAAATCTGCCCAAGCTTTCCGGTCTCTTCCCCAATCTTTGTCATTTGCACAAAAATATTTGGAATATCTTCTGGGTATTTTGCTAATGCATCTGAAACCAAGAAACCACTTTTTACTTTCTCAGCAGTGTCTCTCATTATATTTTCATAAAATTTATTTCCAACAACTTCAGCCGTTAGATCAATAGATCGAACAATCGGAATACCAGAAGTCAGCATTGTGTCGAGGTTGTCTGATATTCGAGATAGGTATAATTTTCTATATAAATTTCCAAAAGCTGGAGTTGCAAGTTTTAATCTGTCTAAAAATAATTTTCCTTTTTCTGTACCTGACAACCACCAAAGATATACTCCACCAAAAACAACACCGATCAAAAGTATAAAACCATAATTAACAAAGAAATTTGAAGCACCGATAACAATTCGAGTATAGATTGGAATTTCTTGGCCTGATTCAATAATAAGTTGTGAAAGTTTTGGAATTACCAAAGTCAAAAGCAAAACCATAACAGATATAAAAACCACAACAACAAAAGCCGGATATATAAGAGCATTTTTTGTCTTTGATGTTAGTTGATGTTGTCTCTCGAGGTAATCTGCCAAATAAATAAAAGTTTGATTTAATTTTCCAGATTCTTCAGCAACTTTTACCATTGAAGTGTAAAAATTTGAAAAGACATCTGGGTGTTTTTCCATTGCACCAGAAATAGAAAATCCAGCCTGCAAATCATCTACAATTTGAGTTAGTACTTTTTGTAAATATGGATTATCGTTACTTGCAGAAAGCAAAGAAAAAGCTTTTAGCGCTGATACTTGAGCTTCAAAAAGTGTTGCGATTTGTCGCGACAAAATAACTATTTCTTTATTTGAAACAGATTTAAAAATAACAGATCTTAAACCTTTCTTATTTTCATCTCCTTCAATAGACAAAACTACAAAACCACGCCTTTGAAGTGCTCCAATAGCCAAATCCTTAGATACTGCGTCTATTGTTCCATCTCTTTTTTCACCATTGTCCGTTATAGCTTTGTATTTAAATACCATAGTTGTTTTCTAAATTATTAATAATTTTAAATCATTCTTTGTAAAGCTTTTGGGTTAAAAGAATTCAAATAAGCATTCTCAATTGTTATTTCACCTTTTTGGACAAGCTCCAAAAGTGATCTATTCATATCTATCATTCCAGATTCTGAACCTGTTTCAATAACAACATCAATTTCGTGAGTTCTCTTTTCTCGAATCAAATTCTGAACAGCTGTATTATTAACAAGAAATTCATACGCTGGCACAAGGCCACCTGTTATTCTAGGGATTAATCTTTGAGAAAAAATACCCAACAAAGAACCCGCAAGCTGAAGTCTTATCTGGTCTTGTTGCCCTGGGGGAAATGAATCGATAATACGATCAATTGTCTGGGAAGCATTATTTGTATGAAGTGTAGAAAAAACCAAGTGTCCCGTTTCGGCAGCAGTAACAGCTGCAGCCATAGTCTCAGGGCTCCTCATTTCTCCGATCATCAAAACGTTTACATCTTGCCTAAATGCAGAACGAAGTCCGGTTTGAAAATCTTCTGTATCTATACCTACTTCTCTTTGATCTATAATGGATCTTTGTGGTTCAAATATATATTCCATTGGGTCTTCAATTGTCACAATATGTTCAGCTCTTTCTTGATTTATTAAATTAACCATTGAAGCAAGTGTTGTTGATTTACCTTGACCAACAGGCCCCACAACCAAGAAGAACCCTTGTTTCTTTCTTGCGTAAGTTTCAAGTATTGGAGGCAAATTTAACTCAGCGAGACTTCTAACTTTTGGTATAAGTCGAAGAGCGATACCAATTTTACCCTTTTGAAAAAAAGCATTACCTCGAAGCCTTGCCTCTTCTTTAAACGCATAAGAAAAATCAATTTCTTTATTTTCTAAAAACTTTTTTACATTATCATCACCACCAGCAAGCTCTCGTAACATTTCAATAACTTCTTCATTTTCAAAAACTTTTTTCTTTACCAAAAAAATAAGCTCTCCGGTAACCCGAATTGCTGGATATCTACCTGCTGAAATATGCAAATCTGAACCACCTTCTCTTATTACAGTAAGTATTAAATCTTCTAGTTCTTTTTTTGGATCCATAAAATTATTTTAAATATTCTTTAACTTGTTCAATGACTTCCGCCGGTGTACTGTTTGCTTTTACAATATATCCACTTGCCCCATACTTCTTACCTTCTTCTATGTCGTTTGTTTGACCCCTATTTGAAAGAATTATTTTTATTGCACCAGGAGCTAATTTTTCATCTTCTATTTTTTTTAAAAGCTCAAAACCATTCATTCCCGGCATAACAACATCTAATAAAATCAAATCTGGTTTGTATCCTTCTTCTAATTTCAAAAGAGCTTTTTCGCTACCAAGCTCTGCCGTAACCTCAAAACCACCTTGCGAGAATTTTAAAGAGTACATATCTAATAAGAAGCTATCATCGTCCACTATCATTATTTTATTCTTCTTTTCCATGGCTACATTATATAACAAAAAAAATTTTTAAAAAATACTATATACTAATTAAAACCAAAAACTTCAGTCATTGAGGTTTCTCCATTTAAAGCCTTTATTAGAGCATCTTCTTTCATTGTCATCATTCCTTTTTTCCTTGCAACTCGATAAACATCCTGCTCCCCTGGTCTCTTTAAAATAACTTCTTGCATCTCCTTATCAACGTCAAACATTTCAAAAACAGCAAGTCGCCCCCTTGTTCCACCAGGACAATCTGGAGTATCAACAATTTCATACATCTTGTCTTTGTTTAGAATATCTTTTTTATAATCAGCTGGATAATCTTCAAATTGTTTTTCAATTATCTTTTTAGTAGATTCATCTATTGGTTTTTCTTTTCTTGCACTAGGGCAAGCTTTCCTTACGAGTCTTTGCGCAATAGAAAGTATTAAAGTTGGGGCAATAAGATATGGATCAACACCCATATCAATAAGTCTAGGGACCACACCCCCGGCATTATTTGTGTGTAATGTTGAAAAAACCAAGTGACCTGTCAGCGCTGCTTGAATTGCAAGCTGAGCTGTTTCTGCGTCTCGAATTTCTCCAACCATTATTATATCTGGATCCTGACGCAAAACAGAACGAAGACCCGAAGCAAACGTGTACCCAATTTCTGGCATAACTTGGGATTGATTTAAACTTGGAATATTATATTCAATAGGATCCTCCAAAGAAACTACGTTTGATGTTTCTCTATCTAAAGCATTAAGCATTGAATAAAGTGTTGTTGTTTTTCCAGAACCAGTTGGCCCTGTAATCAAAATTAATCCATAAGGTTTATTTAATGCCTCTTTAACTAAATTCATGTTTCTCTCTGAAAAACCAAGCTGCTCTAATGGCTTTACACCTCTTTGTGTGTCCAATATGCGCATCACAACTTTTTCACCATAAGCAGTAGGAAAAGTTGAAACACGAAAATCAACCTTTCGCCCCCCTACTTTTGCAGAAAAACTTCCATCTTGTGGTTTTCTTTTTTCATCAAGTTTAAGTTTCGCTAATATTTTAATACGAGCAACAACACCAGAATAAACGTTTAGTGGTAAAACTAAAGAAGTGTGTAAAACTCCATCTACTCTAAATCTAACTTTAACCTTATCTCCAGTGCTTTCTATGTGTATATCAGATGCATCTCCTTCGGTTGCGTGATTTATAATAACTGCAACAATTTTTATTATTGGAGCCTCTTCAACTAAACTTTCTTCATTAACAACTTCACTGGAAACTTGAGGTATTTCAACTGTATCTCCAAGTTCATTATCAAATTCATTCAAGGCACTTGTTACGATTCCTGTCATACCCTTATATCCTTCCAAAAGCTGTTTATACGCAACACTTGAAATAATATAAATTTTATACGGCATATTTATTTTTGATGCTATAAACTCTATTGCATCAATTGTTGCAGTATTTTGTGGCTCAACGACCCCAATTTCCAAAACACTATCAGCAACACCGATTGGTAAAAATTTATAATGCCTAGCAGAATCTTCTGGAATTATTTTTAAAATATCAAAAGAAACACCCTTAGGATCTATTTCTTTAAATGGAATATCGTATTGCTGACTTTTTGCTTCAAGCAACGCTTTTTCAGGAACACGAAAAGATAAAACCGCGGCATCAATGTCGCCATCAAAATCTTTTTTAGCTCTTCTGTTGAGTTCTGATATATCAGCCTCTTTCAGAAAACCATGTTGAATTAATATGTCTAAATAATCCATAAAACCAAACTTTTTGTTTGGTTAAAATAAATAAAGCATATTCTAGCTAAGGCAGAGTTTTAAAACTTTGAACCTGACCTCTAAGAATAACCGAACCTATTTTAACCACTGCTTGAAAATAATACGTCGTATTGGGAATCAAGTTTGAAGCAGTGTAAGAAAATGTCCCAACTGTTGATTGAACAACCTTATTAGAAGAAAAAGACAAATTTGTCTCACTCAGACCATACTCAAAATATCTTTCTGCTCCAACATTAGCAGTAACTAACTCACCTTTTAGTATGGCGGTATTTTTAGAAACAGCCGAAGCTGGAATTGTTACAATCGTACTTGATGTCTCACTTGTACTAGTATTTGATCCTCCTTGTACACTACCTGCACTACCCAAATCATTTAAGATATTTAGCTGACCTGAAACCTCTGACGAAACAGGAGTTGAAACTAAAGCCTCTTGATCAATTCCTATTGGAGCAAATGGATTATACCTACCAGGGTTTAAATCTTCTAAAATTTGTTTATTTTGATCTTCTAAAGCCAAATAACTTGGTCTCTCAAATATATTTGTATCTAATTTTAAATTACTAATAGACTGAAGGAGCGATAAAATAGCTTGCGTATCTGAGGATAGTTTTGGGTCAACACCTGCAGCCGGAGTAGAAGTCAACGAACCTTGTATTTCTGGTTTTTTAGCAAACAAAGAATAAAGCACCACAACTATTATGATTAAAACTATAAATATTATTGCTTTTTTAATTACTCCTTTCATTTTACTTTACTTGATTTAACCAATAAGTTCTTAAATCTATATCGAACTGATAAACTTCATCGCTCGTAGGGCTAACTCCCGCTTTTGGATCTTTTGCAGAAAATTCAATTTGTCTTACATCGACAATCCTAAGACTTTTTTCTATTCTAGAAAGAAATGTTACAAATTCTGGATACCGACCTGTAATAGTAAAATTCATATCAAAAATACCGTAATCTTTTGTCTGGCGATTCAACGCATCTTGGCTTGTCGCAGTCTGACCATTTGTTGATTTTTGAGAATTTGAATCATAAGTTACATTCTTTATTGATATACCCAAATCTTTTGCAACATTTTGAACAGCCAAAATAAGTCTAACGTTATTTACATTATCTGGTAAAAACTTTTCTAGTCTTTCAATATCATTAGTTTCTATAGAATTATAATCTAAAATTAGCTGATCGTGTTTTTGCTTATATAATTTTATATTTTCAAGCACAGAACTAAGATGATCAACTTCAGCGCCCTTCTCTTCTATTTCTTTTATCTTACCGTTTGTAAACAATAAAAAAACAGCAACTGAGATGATGATGATTATTAAAGCTGAAATTTTTTTAAACATACATTAATTTATTAAATCAAAACCCTGAGATTCACTATTAAAAAGACTTTCATAAGAAACAAGGGCGGGATTTACAGAAAAAGTTAAATCAAAAGATATTGTCCCCCTAATTTCATCTAGTGTCATATTTGAAAAAATAGGATTTATTATGTATTCATTTTTAGCTAACTCTTCTGCCTGTTGAGCAATAGCATCATAATTCTTTGCGCGCCCAGCCATACTAACTGTAACTGTCTTACTCTTACCTGTTGGGTCTGCAATAGAATAAGCAAACTTATTAAAACTTATTGTCTTGAGAGTTCTTTGTTGTAAAACTTCAAAAATTTTAGAAACAGCAATGTGTGAATTCAAAATTTCTTCAGAAGATCTTAATCTTTTCTCTAATTCTTTTATGTCGTAAATTGTATCTTCCTCTAGTTGATCTTTAACCGACGCAATTTGTGAATTCATTGAAGCGATTCTACCGTCAAGAGTTTTATTCCAAACAAACGAACCTGCTGCAATCAAAATAGATAATACAAATAAAAACCATGCAATTAAATTTAAACCTGAAACACTACGAGGAGAACGATTAGCAACTGGAGCTAAAGATTGTTTTGGTATGAAAGATGTTTGATTGATATTTTCCATTTATTTTTTCGTTACAATTATTTTATCACGATAAAGAAAATATGCGCATGCTTTATCCACAGAAATTATTCCAAGGCTCTAAGTGCAAGTCCTACGGCTATAGAAAATTCTGGACCACCAGCCCTTAAGACATCTTCTAAAAACGCAGGAGATTCAACTTTTGAAAATGGATCTGCAAAAACGACTTCACTTTGAAATTGAGAGACAGCGTATTCCATAAGTCCTGGGAGTAAAGAACCTCCACCAGAAAACATTACTTTTGTAACAGCTCTATTGTACTTTCTTTCGAATTGCAAAACTGTATTTGAAATTTCTGCAAAAATATTATCGACAAAAAGTCTACAAGCATCAGAAACAGCTACATCTGGTCCAACCATTCCGTTTTCTCTTTTCTTAACTTCAGCTTGATCATAAGAAATACTCATACCTTTTGATATAGAAGAAGTTAGATCATTCATTCCACGATTTACCATATGAAAATTTCTAACGACACCCATTTCTATTATCGAAAGTTTTGTCTTTGATGCACCCATATCGATAAAAACCATTGGCGCAATATCTCTACCTAAACTTGAACGAATAGCTGAAAAAGTTTCTATTTCATAAAATTTTGGAGTTGTATCTACTCTTTTTAAAATATCTTTGTACCTATTTAATATATCGTTGTGAATTGCTGCAACCAATACTTCTGATTTTGCACCAGCTTCCCCGCCGTAAACATTAAAAGATTCATCGCGTTTTGGTATAGCCCAATAATCTAGAGCGACTTCATTTATTGGAACTGGAACATACTTTCTTGCTTCCGTGGGTACAACATTTCCATATTGAGATTCTGGAACAGAAGCAGGGAGTTCTATAACAAAAAGTAGACTAGCTGAAGAAGGAATAGAAAAAGCTGTAACCTTAGAAGTTGTGTTTGTTTCCCTAAGCGCATCAGTAAGAGCTGTTGATATTTTATCAGTAGGCAAATTTGTAACACGCCCAACCTCAGTATCAGCATAGGGCCCCAAAGAAAGAGATCCGTATGTCTCGAGTATAGCTTTTGAACCTTTCTTTTTTAGCTGAACAACCTTTATAGAAGATGTCCCAATATCAATACCGATAGCACTTTGTGCCTTCGAAGACGTAAAAGCCGCCATGCCTGTATCGAATATTTTCTTAAACGGATTATCCATAATTACTTTAAAAAGTATATCATAGTAATAATGAAAATGATTAGTGAAATACTGTTATTTTTAGAAGAACTATTATTCCCCTCAAAATGTGGCGGTTGTGATAAAACTGGTATAGTTTTGTGTTCAAAATGCCTGAATACACTTGAAAAAAGTGACAAAAATTTTGAAAAAAATATAGACTCAGTTTTTGATTACAGGAAAGGTTTATTAAAAAAAATGATATGGAAAATAAAATACAAAAACAACCAAAAACTAGCAGAAGTTTTAGGTGAACATCTGGCTTTTTTTATCCTAGAAGAAATGGAATCCTTACACAAACTTCATGGTGGCGAATTTATTGTTGCCTGCGTTCCAAATAGGAAAAAAGGTTTTAGGGTTTTTAACCACGCACTTGTGTTTGCAAATCAAGTAGCCAAGAAAAATAACTTAGAATTAATCGACTGTTTGTATTTTACGCGCAAGACCGAAAACCAAGCTCGTCTTAAAAATAAAAAAGTTCGTGAAAAAAATATTGAAAACAGTATGGATGTTAAACAAAAATTTATACAAAAGATAAAAGGTAAAAACATACTCTTAATTGACGACATCCTTACAACCGGTGCAACAATAAAAGAAGCGCGCCGTGCTTTAAGCACGGCGCGCCCTAAAAAAGTTTTTGCTTTTACACTGGCACACTAAATAGTATGTTAGTCGAGCAGAAAAATTCCCACACCAAGGTGTGGGAATTTTCGTGTTAAGCTTCTTTTTTCTTGTCTAATCTATCAAGCTTCAAAGCCTTAAATCCAAAATAAACAACAGCGGCGATAATTAGAAAATCAATTGTTATGGAAACAAAATCTCCCCAAAGAATTTGCTGTTCTCCTAACTTTATTGACGCTTCTTTTAAACCATCAGCACTACCAATCATTGCGCCAATAAGTGGATTTATAATATCTGTAACTAATGCAGAAACAACCTTTGAAACTGCGCCTCCTAAAATAAAACCTATTGCGAGCCCTACTACACCTTGTTCTCTTATAAAATCTATAAAGCCACCGATATGTTTTTTAGGTGACGCTTTTTGTATAATTTCTTCCATACACATATTATAAACTAATCTTCTAAATACTTAAATCTTGAAACAATCTTCCCTTCCCGTTCAATATTTACCAAAAACCCTGTAAGGTTTTTGAACCACAAAGGATTATTTCCAAATTCTTCCGAATCATACATTCCGCAATAAACAACATTTTTTCACGTTTATTAGAATTAAGTCCAACCCCAATAACTTCGTAGACATTTACTTTATAGTGTATGTATTTTAAAGCTTCATGTTAACTTCTCTCACCAACTTGTTGTCTCCACATTGCAAAGTAAAGGCCTTTTTGTTCCAAAAGTTCATCATGCGTTCCATTTTCACTAATTTTTCCTTTTTCCAAAACATAAATACGATCTGCGTGCATTATTGTTGAAAGTCTATGGGCGATTGATATTGTGAGATGAGATTTTGCGCCAGAAAGAGATCTAACAGTCTTTGTAATTTCTTCTTCAGTAATAGAATCGAGTGACGAAGTCGCCTCATCAAAAACCAAAATAGCAGGTTTTCGAAGTAACGCTCGTGCAATCGAAAGGCGCTGTTTTTCTCCGCCTGAGATTTTCATTCCACCCTCACCTATTATGGTATCAAGCCCAAGACCACCTCGTTCCAGAAGATTTTTACATTGAGCCTTGGTTAGAGCATCAAGACATTCTTCATCAGTTGCATTTGGATTTACGAATAACAAATTCTCTCTTATGGTTCCAGAGAAAAGTTGTGTGTCTTGAGTTACAAAACCAATCTGCTTTCGAAGTTCTTCTTTATTTATATCAGTATGCTTTATGCCGTTATAAAGAATATTTCCCTCAGTTGGAACATAGAGTCCAACCAAAAGTTTTACTAAAGATGTTTTACCAGATCCAGATGGACCAACAAAAGCAATAGTCTCTCCTCCTGTTAATTTATAATTTATATTTTTTAGAGCTTCTATGGTTCCTCCTTTGTACGCAAAAGATACATTGTTAAATTCTAGAGTTTCTATTGTACCTATAGATTTTGGAGACGACGGATTTGGTTCAGCAGATGTATTCATAAGAGTTGTGTAATTAGCAAGTGAGGCTTCAGCTTGGCGATATGTGCCAATAAATGCTGCAAATTGCGTAAGTGGGAAAAACAACCAAAATGAATAAATATTAAGTGAAAGATATTGTCCAAAAGTTATTTTCTCTGTAAAAATTAAATAGAACAAAAACAAATAAAGAAAAGCACGAATTAAATTTGTTACAGTACCTTGAATAAAATCGAGCATTCGTAGATATCGGAGTTTTTTAAGTTCAAGTTTTAAAATCTTTTCAGTCGTTGAATTTAGTCGTCCAACTTCTTGTTTTGTAAGCCCTAGAGATTTAACTAGTTCAATATTTCTCAAAGATTCTGTTGTCGCTCCAGCAAGAGCTGTAGTTTCAGCAACAATTACTGTTTGAATAGTCTTGATTCTTTTTGAAAACACCAAAGTAATAGTTCCAATGATAAGTATCATGGCTACAAAAATTACTGTAATACCCCAATAAATCATGGCTGAATAAATCAAGACAAACAAAAGCACGATAGTTGAAGCAAAAACGATATTTATACCGTCTTGAATAAGTTTTTCAGTATCCTGTCTTGCTTTTTGAAGTTTACCTAAAGTTTCTCCACTTCTTTCATCTTCAAAAACCGCATACGGTAATTCCAAAGAATGTTCTACCCCTTCTCTGTACATATCTGCACCTGAGCGCTGACTTACAGTATTTAAATAATAGTCTTGAAAGTTTTTAGCGATACGAGAAACAAGAGCAGTTCCAACGAACGCCAGAAGAAGTGTTATTGTGCCACGAAAAAATTCCGCTCGACTGATTTCATGGAAACGAAGTGCGTATCCATCAATGATCCTCTGAAACACAAGCGGTTCAAGCAATGCAAAAACTTGATTGATTGTCGCAAGTATAAGAACAACAACACATAACTTCCAATATTTTTTTAAATATAACTTTAAAATATGCATGAGTTTTTATTGAGGCATATCTATTCCACCCCAAAGATTTGAAGTACCGACTGAAGTATTTCCAGATGATTTTATATAAAGAAAAAGTTGCATCTTATAAGCTCCAAGCCATTTAAGCATAGACTCAACAAGATAAACTCCTTTTGTTTTTTCACCTTGATTGTAAAGATTTATAACAACAGACAGATCTTCATCTGTAACGTTTTCTAATACTTTTTTAAATTCTGCTTCTTCTTGGTCTAAAATACTCGCAAAATTAGCAATTGTTGTTTCTTTTGATTTTTCATGAAGTGGCATATATATAGACATATCGTTCGTTAATATAACCTTTGTTGTTGCCACAAAAACATATGACAAATATTGAATAAGCTCAAGTGTTGTTCGTTGACCTTCTGTTGGTTTGTAACCTTCTGTATCCGCTGGAATTTTTTCCACCAAGTGTTTTAGGATTCTAAATTCATTACTAACGGCGTCGATAAGATTTTGTTTTGTATACATATTTTTATTGGTTAACTTTTAATTAGATGAAGTAGTATACCATACCGTTCTAAGGTGCGTGTTTATGTAAGATTACTCTTGCAGAGAGAATCATATTAGAACCAACTGCCGACAAGTCCTGTAAAGTTATTCTAGTATTTTTTCAGATTTAAAATCGATGCGTCTCCTGCATTAAGCTTTATAATCTTCTTTATAGTTAGGATACCCTCTTTCCTTAAGACCTTTTAGCATATTTGCCAGTATCTTTGGATTATTTCCCCTCTCATCAGTTCCGATATATTTTTCAAGTTCGTTTGGCTGATTTTTGAAATATGCAACTATCGCACTTTTGTATGCGATATTTTCTGGAAAGGCGTGAGCCTTATACTCATGTTCAATTGATTGCTCAAAATAGGACAAAGCTTCTTCTGGATTATTTTCATACAGTGCTTTTATTTGTCCGATATGCAGTTCGGTAAAGCTGAGCATTTGGTAATAGCCCTTCTGGATATCTTCCGATTGGTTTTCGATAAAATTAACAATTTCTGGATCAAGCAATAGTTTTAAATTTTCTTTCGCATTTGCACGATCTGGAGTTGACTGGTCAATCTCCACTAGTTTATCTTTAAACTCTTTCGGGCTTATCTCTCCTGACAAAAGTTGTCCTTTGAGACTTGTAAAGATATTTTCAGAATGATTTGGTCCTAATTCTGGATTCATAAAACAATTATATCAATTTTACTGTTTATTTCTCTCTATACAGATTTAGCAAAATGTTTCTTAAACGCGCACGAGGTGGCGGTCCACTCTGATTCAGCGCCAGAGCAGTGGGAAAACTCAAGGAAAGCTTGAAAAAATTTCAGGAACTAAGGGATCGCTATAAATTTTCTATTTCCACTTCTGTTTTTGATCCAAATAGTCTATTAATAACTTGCTGATAACTTTGAATATCAGCTCGGGATGGGTCGGCTGTAATAATCACTTTTTCTGGAGCCTCTTCTCCTGCTAATTTTAGAATTTCGGAAATATGGTTTTGAAAATTTCTTGTATCAAGAGAATGAATAAGAAATTTTTTATTTATATCAAA
>DAORIO010000004.1:0-25381 GCA_035438585.1 Minisyncoccota bacterium
GATTGAAGAAATGCCATTTACTGAAGACGGAACTCCAATCGATATAATTTTGACACCACTTGGAGTTCCATCTCGTATGAACCTAGGACAGATTTTTGAAATGCACTTGGGTTATGCTGCGGATAAGCTTGGTTATCAAGCGATTGTTCCACCATTTTCAGGTGCAACAAAACAAGAAATTGGAGACGAACTTGAAAAAGCGGGTCTACCAAGAAGTGGAAAAGTAAAATTATTTGATGGAAGAAGCGGAGAACCATTTGAGCAAGATATTGCTGTTGGAATAATGTACATGTTGAAACTCGACCACATGGTGGAAGACAAGATTCACATGCGTTCTATTGGTCCATACTCGCTTATCACACAACAACCACTTGGAGGTAAGGCTCAAGGTGGAGGTCAAAGATTTGGAGAAATGGAAGTATGGGCACTTGAAGGTTACGGTGCTGCTCATACACTACAAGAAATGATAACAATCAAATCTGATGATATTAGAGGACGATCACAAGCTTTTGATTCGATTATTAAAAACGAACCAATTTTGATGCAAAATGCACCAGCGTCATTTTCAGTGATGTTAAATTACTTGAGAGGACTTGGTCTTGATGTAGAACTTGGAAGTAATAAAAAAAATAACACGGTCGAAGAAGTCGAAGACGAAAATAATGAGCAATAATTATAATGAATAATAATATGAAAACTATCGATACAAATAATTTTGACTTCATGACACTAAAACTTGCTTCTCCAGAGAGAATCAAGGCGTGGAGTTATGGAGAAGTTACTAAGCCTGAAACGATAAACTATCGAACAGGTAGAAGTGAGCGAGGGGGTCTTTTTGATGAAAGAGTTTTCGGTCCAGAAAAAGACTATGAATGTTATTGTGGAAAATATAGAAGAATTCGATATAAAGATATCGTTTGTGAAAAATGTGGAGTTGAAGTAACTCAGTCTATCGTAAGACGAGAGCGAATGGGACACATTGAACTCGCTTCACCTGTTGCTCATATTTGGTTTCTTCGTGGTGTACCATCAAGAATGGCGCTACTTTTGGGTGTTTCTGTAACAGACTTGGAGAAAGTTGTTTATTTTGCTGGATATATAATCACAAAAGTTTTCGAAAGCGAAAAGAAAGAAATCGAAAAAATGCTTGAGAATGAATATAAGAATAAAGTTAAATCTGCAGTTGATGAAGACACGAAAGAGAGACTAAAAGATCTACTTCTTTCTGCTAAAAAAGAATTGAATGAAATTCAAGTTGGAAAAGTTCTAAATGAATCTGCTTATCATCATGTATCTCTAAGATATGGAACAGCTTTTGAAGCTTCTATTGGAGGAGAAGCAATTTATAATATTTTCAAGGGAATGGATCTTGAAAGAGAAAAAGAAAATACTCAAAAAGCTCTTGAAACAGCAGGATCTGCAGAAAGAGAAAAACTAGAAAGAAGACTCGGATTACTTCGATCAATGATTTATTCAAAGATCAGACCAGAGTGGATGTTTATGACTGTTATTCCGGTTATTCCACCAGCGCTTCGTCCAATGGTTGCTCTTGATGGTAACAGACACGCAACATCAGATGTTAACGATCTATATCGAAGAGTAATAAACAGAAATAATCGTCTAAAGAAACTAAAAGAAATTGGTGCACCAGATGTAATACTTAGAAATGAAAAAAGAATTATGCAAGAAGCAGTTGATGCTTTGATCGATAATTCTATTTCAGCAGGAGGAGATGCTCCAGCAATGAGCCAGTCACAACGCCGAGCCTTGAAATCTTTGGCTGATAACCTAAAGAGTAAACAAGGACTTTTCCGAGCAAACTTGCTTGGAAAGCGTGTCGACTATTCAGGACGATCTGTTATCGTTGTTGGTCCACAGCTAAAACTTAGTCAGTGTGGTTTGCCAAAACATATGGCGCTTGAACTTTTCAGACCATTCGTTGTTTCAAAAATTCTTGAGAGAGATTTAGCCTTCTCAAAACATATCAGAGCTGCAAATAAATTGATTGAAGAAGGAACACCAGAAGTTTGGGCAATTCTTGAAGAAGTTATTATTGGAAAAAGAGTTCTATTGAACCGAGCTCCAACTCTACACAGACTAGGTATTCAAGCTTTTCAACCAGTTCTTATTGAAGGAAATGCTATTCAGCTTCACCCTCTTGTTTGTCCTGCTTTTAACGCCGACTTCGACGGAGACCAAATGGCTGTTCACGTACCGCTTTCAGTTGAGGCTCAGAAAGAAGCCAGAGAACTTATGTCTGCAAATAAAAACTTGTTTAAGCCACAAAACGGGGATCCAATTGTTTTGCCTCGAATGGAAATGGTTGCTGGAGTTTTCTGGTTAACAAAAGAAATGGCAGGTGAAAAAGGTGAAGGAAAATATTATGCTTCACCAAACTTGGCAATTCTATCTTATGAATATGGAGATGTATCTTTGCAAGCAAAAATAAAAGTTATTGGAACAGATAAAAAGAAATACGAAAAGTTTGAAGGAAAAATATTTGAAACAACAGTTGGAAGACTTTTGTTCAATTCAATTTTGCCAACAGATTTTTCTTTTGTTAACGAACAAATGACATCAAAGAGATTGTCAGCGTTGGTAGACGAAATCATATTCCATTATGGTATTGATGAGACTCCTCAGATTTTGGATAAGATAAAAGAATTTGGATTTAAATACTCAACATTCTCAGGTATTTCTTGGGGTATTGATAATGTTAAGGTTCCAGAGCAAAAGGTTGCGATTGTTAAAGATTCTCGTGGTAAAGAAAAAGAAATCATTAGTCAGTATGACGAAGGTTTGCTTTCTGAAAAAGAAAAGTATCAAAAAATTATTGAAATTTGGGAAATAGCTAAAAAAGAAATTGAAAAATATATTCCTGAAACACTTGATCCTCGTGGTTCAACTTATGACTTGATCATCTCAGGAGCTCGAGCAACTATGGGTTCTCTTGTTCAGATGGCCGGTATGAAGGGTCTTATTCAAGATACACAAGGTAGAATTATTCCTTTCCCAGTTATTCCATCTTACACAGAAGGACTTTCTCCGATTGAATATTTCATTACAACCCACGGATCACGAAAAGGTTTGGCTGACACAGCTCTAAATACTGCACGAGCCGGATATCTTACAAGACGACTTGTGAACGTTGCGCAAGACGTTACAGTTACAGAACTTGATTGTAAGACAAAAAATGGAAAGACAATGAGAGGTGAAAATCTTTCTGGAATTGAAATTTCTTTGGCAAAAAATATTCGAGGAAGAGTGCTACTTGCTGACGTTAAAGACAAGGAAGGAAATGTAATATTCAAAAAAGGCCACCTTGTTTCAAAAGATGACTCTGAAATAATTCAAAAGAGCGGAGTGGAAGAAGTTCAAGTTCGAACTCCACTTACTTGTGAATCTTTGCATGGAGTTTGTCAGGCATGTTACGGAATGGATCTTGGACGAAATCATATTGCTGCACTTGGTGAAGCAGTTGGTATTGTTGCTGCTCAAGCGATTGGAGAACCTGGAACACAGCTAACTCTTCGAACTTTCCACTCTGGAGGTGTTGCGGGAGTTGATATTACAGCAGGTCTACCTCGTATTGAAGAAATTTTCGACGCTCGAACTATTAAAAATGCTGCAGTCATTGCTCATGAAGACGGTATTGTTCAAGAGGTGATTGATACTCAAAAAGAAAAGAAAATTATTATTTTGGCTAACCCTCGGGGTGCAAAAAAAGCTTCTGTTGAAGAATATGAAGTTCCAATGACTAGAAAAATAATTGTATCTCGTGGTCAAAATATAACACAAGGTATGCTTATGACAGATGGATCTGCAAGCTTACAGGAGTTGTTCAAGTACGCTGGAATGGAAGAAACTGAAGAATACATCATTCGAGAAATTAGAAAAGTTTACGAATTACAAAGTGCTTCTATCGCCCGAAAGCATATCGAAGTTATAATTCGACAAATGTTTTCAAGAGTAAAGATTGTTGAAGCTGGAGACACAATGTTCCCTGTTGGAGAGGTTGTAGAAAAGGTTGAATTTATTGACGAAAATAATCGAATAAAAGCTGAAGGTGGAAGAGAGGCTAAGGGCGGACCTGTATTACTTGGTATTACACAAGTTTCTCTAACTTCAGCATCGTGGCTGTCTTCTGCATCATTCCAAAATACAAACAGAATGCTTATTGATAATGCTGTTCGTGGTGGAGTTGAAAGACTAAGAGGATTAAATGAAAATGTTATTGTTGGAAGATTAATTCCAGCTGGAACCGGATTTAAAAAAGGAGTTAAATAAATGCGAAATACCGCAGAGGAAATTAAAGAACGGCTCTCAATAACTGAGGTTGTATCAAATTATCTGAAGCTAGAAAAAGCCGGAGTCAACTTAAGAGCACGTTGTCCTTTTCATACAGAAAAGACAGCGTCCTTTTATGTTTCTCCAGGAAGAAATTCTTTTCATTGTTTTGGTTGTGGTAGAAGTGGGGATATTTTTACTTTTACAGAGCTCATTGAAGGAATGAGTTTTTCTGATGCTCTTCAGAAATTAGCGGAAAGAGCAGGAGTGAAAATTGTAAAAGGAGATTTTAAAGATTCAGCAGATGGTTCAAAAAAAATAATTACAAAAATAAATGAAGAAGTTGTAAATTATTTTGAAAAAAATCTAGAGTTAAATATAGAAGCAAAAGAATATTTGTTGAATCGTGGTTTAAGTGAAGAGAGTATTAAAAAATTTAGATTAGGCTTTGCTTTAAATTCTTGGGATGGAGCTTTAAGGCTTTTGAGATCAAAGGGATATAAAGATGAAGACATTGTTGCTTCAGGTGTTGTTGCAAAAACAGAAAAAGGTTTAATTGATAGATTTCGCTCACGTATAATTTTCCCTCTTATTGATATTTCTGGAGCTATCGTAGGTTTTTCTTCAAGAATATTTCCACCAGATAGGGAGGGTCCAAAGTATGTAAATTCACCCGAAACTTTAGTATTTCACAAATCAAAATTTTTGTATGGTTTAAATTTTGCTCGACAAGAAATTTTGAAAAAAGGTCAGGTAATTATTGTCGAGGGGCAAATGGATCTTATTATGTCGCATCAGATAGGGGTAACAAATGCGGTAGCTGTTTCTGGAACGGCACTCACTGATAGCCACTTGTCGATGCTTAAAAGATTTACAAATGAAGTTATTTATTCTTTTGACGGAGATGACGCAGGTAGAAAGGCTGCAATTCGAGCATTTAAGATTTCTTTTGAAAATGAATTGTTACCAAAATCGGTTATTCTTGAAGATGGATTAGATCCAGCTGATATGGCTAAAAATGACAAAGAAAAGCTTCTAGAGGTCTTTAAAAGATCAATTCCAGCTATTGAGTGGATAATAAAAACAAATAAAACTGATCCAAAATCTCAAAGTTTCCTTGGGGTTATAAAAGAAGAAGTTTTACCTGTTATTTCAAAAATTCAATCAAATATAGATAAGGATTATTCTATAAAGATGGTTGCTGAAATATTAGGAGTTAGAGAAGAAAGTGTTAGAGATGATTTGGTAAAAGTTCGTGATGTTGATTTTAGGCAAGTATATGAAGAAGAAAAAATTATTCCTTACGTAAGTCCTCCAACTATTCAAGATATTATTATAGACAAGATAATAGGAATTGTTTTACTTTTAAATGAAAAAGATGCAGAATTTGTAAAAGATATAAAGCATAAAATAAAAGAAGCGATAAATTTGGATATAGATGAAAGAATAAAAGATTTGAGTGATATTAAGAAAAATGATTTAATTTTCCAGGCCGAGTTTTATGCTGAAAATGAAAAAGAGCAAAAAAGTATGATTGGAGAATTGGTTGAAAATTTAGAATTAGATCATCTGACAAAATTATTTAGTGAAAAAACGATAAAATTGAGGCAGATAGAAAAAAGCGGAATTGAGACAGATGAAATTTTAAAAGAAGTAACTGAAATAACAAACAGAATTAATAGCATAAAAATTAAGAATTTTAACAAGCAATAAATTTATGGCAAAGAAAAATAAAAAAAATATAAAAAAATCAAAACCAAAAGTAAAAAAACCTGCAAAGAAAGCAACAAAGAAAGTTGTTAAAAAATCTGTAAAAAAAGTTAAGGTTGTCAAAAAGGCCGTAAAAAAACCTGTTGTTAAAAAAGAAAAAGGAAGTAAAAATCTAACGCCTACTCAAAAAAAAGAATTAGAAATGTTAAAAAGGGCAAATTCTTTAGTTGCAAAAGGAAAGAAAAGAGGTTTTATTACATATGATGAAATTTTAAAAGAGTTGCCGGATATTGAGTCTGATATTTTGTTGCTCGATGAGTTGTATGAAAAACTGGCCTCAGCAGGTGTTGATGTTTTGGAGGGTGGGAATTTGTTAGATATAGATGCAAATACTAAGGCATCAGATTTGGGACTTTCTAGGGATTCTAGTACTTATGATTCTGTTCAAATGTATCTGAAGGAAATTGGGCAATTTTCTTTGATTACCGCTGCTATGGAAAAAGATTTAGCTAGAAGAATCGAGGCTGGAGATCCGGAGGCTAAAAATCTTCTTGTTCGTGCAAACCTTAGACTTGTGGTTGCTAACGCTAAAAAATATGCTCAACGAAGCGCTGACCTAACTCTTCTTGATTTAATCCAAGAGGGAAATCTGGGATTGTTTAAGGCTGTAGAAAAGTTTGATTGGCGAAAGGGTTACAAGTTTTCAACTTATGCTACTTGGTGGATCAGGCAATCAATTACTAGAGCATTAGCTGATCAGTCTCGAACTATTCGTATTCCTGTTCACATGGTTGAAACAATCTCAAAGTACAAACAAGTTGTAAGAAGACTTTCTCAGGAGTTGGGTCGAGACCCTCTTGCTGAAGAAGTTGCAACAGAAATGGGTCTTGATATAGAAAAAATTAGAACTATTGAAAGTATAAATCAAGATACAATGTCGCTCGAAGCACCAATCGGAGATGATTCAGGAGATGACAAATCAACCCGTGGTGAATTTATTCCTGACGATAAGATTTTAAGACCAGACCAAGAGTCATCTCGAAGAATTCTTCAAGATCAAATAAAGGCCGTACTTGATGAATTAAATCCAAAAGAGAGAAAGATTTTAGAAATGCGTTATGGTCTAACTGATGGAATCCAGCACACTCTTGAAGAAGTTGGGCAAGAATTCGGAGTTACTCGAGAACGTATTCGACAAATTGAGGCAAAGGTCCACGATAAATTGCGGGCACACGAAAGAATCGCAAGATTAAAAAACTATTTTGATTAAATATAAAAAGCGCTTGAAATTTCAGGCTCTTTTTATATTTTTAATTTTATAATTCGAAAATCTCAGTATAAGTGTCCCCTTATGTTCCCTTATTTATTTTTTATCGCGTCAATTTTTTCTATAACTTTCGCATAAGACAGGGCACCATTTATTGTGTCGACAATAACGCCATCTTTTCGGATTACAGCAAATGGAGTACCCATTTTTTCTGTTAGTGTTTTTACTTCAGCAATATCTGCGTTAACTTGAGCTGCGATATTCGGATCGAGTAAACATTTTGAAAATAATTCTTTGTTTAGGCCGATAGATTCCGCAATCATTGGAAGCATTGCAGGGGGTAGTCCGTCATTTGATGTTGTGGATTCAAAAATTGCATCCAGGTATGTCCAAAAAATAATATTACCACCCTGTTCTTCCGCACATTCAGTTGCAATAGCTTCATTGTAGGCATATTTATGAAGCCCTGTTAGTGGAAGATGTTTGTAAACCCAAGCAGCTTCACCTTTGTAGTTGTCGATTACTTGATGCATTGTTTGGTGAAAATTTTTACAGAACGGACATTCTGTATCTGAGTATTCTGTTATAACAATTTGAGCAGTTGGTGATCCTAGTCTATGATCATTTTGACTTGTTTCTGTTGGTTTTACTTGCCACGCATATTTATATGTATCAGAGTTATTGTTTTGATTAATTTTGTTGTCTGTTATTCCTTTTGTTGGTAATTTAAAAAATATTGCAATTGCAATAATGATTCCAGCTAGCACAATAGCTTGTGGAATGTTTAGTTTTTGGTTTTCTGTCATATTTAAAATTCTAGCACATAATTAATCAGCACCTTTGTATAATAAGCCTTTTTGTGATAGAATCCCAAAGATGTCAAATAATAATTTCAAAATAAGCTCAAAAATCCTTAAGGAAATAGCTTTTGCATTTGTCTTGATTGGGGCTGTAAATTGGGGACTTATTGGGCTTTCAGGCGTTTTAAAACCTTTCAGAAATTTAAATTTAGTTAATCTTGTTTTTGGGAACTATCCAATTGTTGAATTTACGGTCTATCTCTTGGTTGGAGTTTGTGGGTTATTTCTACTTTTAAGTGAAGGAAGAGAATTCGGAAAGAAATAAAAAATGAAAGATTGGCTGCAGTATTTTGTATACGGAGTTACTTTTCTGTCTATGTATGTACAGATATTTTTTCTTGTTACTTTTTTTGAAAAAAGAAAAAAGATTGAATACAGAAAAGGTGTTATAGAGTTGGATGAATACCCAACAGTATCCGTTGCTGTTCCTTGTTGGAATGAAGAGAAGACAGTTGAAAAAACAATGCACTCACTTTTGGCGCTTGATTATCCAAAAGATAAACTAACTATTGTCGCAATCGATGACGGAAGCTCTGATAATACTTGGGGGGTTTTGCAAAAGTTTAAAGATTATCCAAACGTAAAACTTATAAAAAAAGAAAATGGCGGAAAACATACTGCCGTAAATTATGCGATCGAAAACTCTAACGCAGAGTTTGTTTCGTGTTTGGATGCGGATTCTTATGTAGACCCGCAGGCTTTAAAAAGAATAATTACATATTTTCAGCGTGACCCAAAAACGATGGCCGTTGCTCCTGCTATTTTGATCGACAAACCAAAAACTTCAATACAAATTATTCAAAAAGTAGAATACGAGTGGGCTGTTTTTCTAAAGAAGATGCTCGCTCTTGTTGGTGGCATATATGTAACACCTGGACCATTTTCAGTTTTTAGAAGAAAGGTTTTTACTGATTTGGGGCTTTTTAGAAAAGCTCACAACACCGAAGACATGGAAATTGCATTTAGAATGCAAAAAAATCATTATAAAATTGACCAATGTAATGATGCTTTTGTGTATACAACAGGTCCTAAAAGCGTTATAGCGCTCTATAAACAAAGATTACGCTGGATATATGGGTTTATTATGAATACGATAGATTATCGAGGAATTCTTCTTAAGAGAGAATACGGCACATTTTCACTTTTGGCGGTTCCTGCGGGTTTCGTTTCTATTGTTGCCGTGCCTCTACTTTTGGGGTTGGTTTTATATAAAATAATAAACAAGATAATTCTTTATGTGGCAAAAGTAAGAACCGTTGGTTTTGATTTTTCTTTTGGAATACCAAATTTTGATTCTTTCTTTATTAGCTCAAATGCGTATCTATTCGTAGGGCTTACTCTTTATCTTATTGTCATGCTAACAATTGTTATTGGTAAAAGAATGGCAACCGGAAAATATCGTTTTGACATTAGAATAATATATTTTATGGTTACTTTTAGTTTAATAGCTCCATTTTGGGTATTAAGAGCAATATTTAATGCGGTATTTGCAAAAAAGACCGCTTGGAGGTAGAGTTTATTTTATGAATACAGAAGAAAAAAATGATTGGAAAAAATATCTTATTGTCTTTTTTATAACACTTTTTGTGTTTGTCACAGCTTTTTATGTTTCTGGAAAAATGAATGATAAAAAGCTTGAAGAAATTAGAAGTATTGAGGACACAATTTCTATTGATATTTTATCTCTTGAGACACAATTTGACCTATTTGAAGAACTTTCTTGTGACAGCATAACAGATTCTATTCTTTCAAAAGAGCTAAATGAACTTGCAAGCAAGATTGAATATGGAGAGAAGAATTTTGATAGCCTTGATGATGAGTTGTTTGGTTTAAAAAAATACTACTCATTGCTTCAAATAAAAGATTTTCTTTTGATGCAAAAAGCATCTGAGAGATGTAAGTTGAATATTGAATCAATTATATATTTTTATGGTAGAGAAGAGTGCAAGGATTGTCAGAAACAAGGTTTTGTTTTGACTGATCTAAGGCAAGACTATCCAGAGCTTCGTGTTTATTCATTAGATTATTATTTAGATCTTTCAGCAATTGAAGCTCTAAAATCTATCTATAAAGTTGATGAAAATTTACCAGCTCTAATAATAAATGGAAAAACTTACAAAGGATTTAAATCGCGAGAAGAAATCGAAAAAATAATACCAGAGCTTATAAAGATAAAGGAAAAGAGGGAAGCCGACGCAAAGCTTGAAGAAGGCAAAAAACAAGACATTGGTAGTAAAGAAGAATAATAAAAAAGCCCCGTTATAAACGGGGCTTTTTTATTTGGAGCCGGAAGAGGGGTTCGAACCCACGACCTACGGTTTACAAAACCGTTGCTCTACCAACTGAGCTATTCCGGCACATGGAACATACTTTTTGATATCTACCAAATCGTCTGTTCCGGCGATAGGACAATATTAACCGAAAAAATTAATTTGTCCAATTTGTCTTTTGCTTTAAAACCTTACAAACTTTTAACTTCATAACCATACCTATTCGTCTTTCTGTTTTATCCTCTCGCGCATCTTTTTCATTTTATGTTTGTAGTCAGAAACTGTTGTTAAAAATGTTGAGACTGCGCCATTTGCATTTCCTTCGGGTCGAGAAGCAAGTTTGTCTTTAATATATTTATTTGTTCTATGTGTTAGGACTACCCAAGTTTTTAATATAGTTATAATTGATTTGTGTGTGTTTAGTCTAAACACTTCCCAAATCTGACTAGTTATATCTGCTACTTTTTCTCTAGAAACCAAAGTCTTGTCGTTTATATCATTTTCGGTAAGTCCGTGTTTCCGAACAAAAGAAACTTCTCGTTGTAAAATTACAGAGATGCCAATGAGACCTATTAAGAATATTATTATCCAAACCATTTAATTAAATTGAAACTCTTTGTACGCTCTTTATTTTAGCATTTTTACTGTCCAATAGTTTTCCAATAGTTATTCCTTGGTCTTTTATGAATGATTGCTCTGTAAGGACTTTTTCTTTGAAATATCCTGCAACTTTACCTGTTAGCATTTTTTCTTGTATATCAGCTGGTTTTGAGGCATCTACTTCTTCTTTCATAAGGGCAGTTACTGCTTCTTTCGTTTCAGTTGGTATTTCATCTAGTGTCATAAATTCAGGCTGCATAGCTGTTATATGCATTGCGATATCTTTTGAAAGAGCATTATCTCCGCCATCAAGTATTGCAACAATTCCTTTCTTTCCGTCATGTATATAGACACCAATATTCCCTGAACTTTTATCTAGAATTTCAATTTTTCCAAGTTTAATATTTTCTCCAATCTTTTGAACAACAAAATCAATTTCTTCTTTTGAAACTTCTTCTGCTTTTTCTGCGCCGTCTTTTATTGCAATGCTAGCTAGTTTTTTACCAAGTGCTTGGAAGTCTGCATTTTTAGAAACGAAATCAGTTTCGCACTGTAAACTTACAATAGCAATTTTTTCAGCAGTTTCTTCTACTGTGATAAAACCATCTTTTACTTCTCGATCAGTTTTCTTTGCTGCAACTTCTGTTGATCTTTTTTTAAGAATAAGTAGAGCTTTTTCTCGATCTCCACCTGATGCTTCTAATGCCTTTTTGCATTCCATTATAGAAATACCTGTTTCTTCTCTTAATGATTTAACTTCTTCTGCACTTATCATAAATTTTTATATTTTTTTAAAAGTTACCCGACTAAATTGGTGACTTATTTATTAAATAACATTGATAATATTAAACTAACACTCGAAATTGATGAATCATTTGCAATTATAGGGTAGTCGATTCCTTGTATGTTTGTGTCTGTGTTTGTTATTGCAACAACCGGGATGTTCATTTTTTTAGCTTCTTTTTTTGCAATATCTTCGTATTTTGCATCGATTAGCAAAACGGCGTCTGGCATTTCTGTGATTCCTACAAGTCCTCCGAATGTTTCGTTAAGCTTCTCAGCTTCTTTTTCCATCATTCCTCTTTCTTTTTTAGTGTACTTGTTTATATCTCCAGTTTCTTTTCCTTTTCTGATTTCTTCAAGTCTGTTTAGTCTTTTTCTGATTTCTGGCATGTTTGTTAGAGTTCCTCCAACCCATCTGTAAGCCATACTAAAATTTGTAGTTTGATCTGCGAATTTTGAAGTAATATCTCTAACTTCTGGCTTTGATCCAACGAAAAGGATTTTTCCACCATTTGTAGTTATTGAATCCAAGAATGCTTTTGCTTTTTCGATATCAGCAATTGTTCCGATAGCATTTATAATATCAGTCTTGTTTTTTGTAACTAAAATACGCCCTTTTATTGAAGGGTGTCTTCTTGTTCTGGTTAGACCAAAGTGGGCTCCAGCATTTAGTAATTCTCCGATTCTCGGATCAAGATTTTCTGTTGTCTCTGTACTCATATATATAATCAGGAAAGTTCGGCGTTCTGGTGTTCGCAGTCGCGAGAGCTCCCTTATCTCATTTTTATATTAAATAATTGAACACTTTTGCCTTATTTGGGAAATAAAAATCCCCAAATGGGATAGGAATAGAATAGCATAAAAGTCTCAATATGCCAAGTCTTTTAAAACACCTATTTGCCCTTGAATTCTCAGGAATTCAAGGGCTTTTTAAATTCACGATTTTAGAGTAGTATTGTCTCTATGAAACAATCAAATTTTGTAACTCGAGCCGAAAAGACAGTTTCAAGCGAAGAAACTTCAAAAAACGCTATTTTGCTAGAACAAGCAGGTTTTATAAATAAACTTTCTTCTGGTATTTACAGCTTTTTACCTATGGGACTTCGGGTTATAAAAAATATCGAAAACATAATTCGAGAAGAAATGAATGCCGTTGGTGGACAAGAAATCTTTATGCCAGCTCTTCATCCAAAAGAAAATTGGGAAAAAACTGGAAGATGGGAAGGTTTGAAAGATGAAATGTATCACTTAAAAGATAAAAGTGATAGAGAGTTTGCACTTGGTCCAACTCATGAAGAAATTGTTACCCCACTCGTTCAAAACTTTATTCATTCTTACCGAGATCTTCCAAAATCCGTTTATCAATTTCAGTCAAAGTTTCGAATGGAACTCCGTGCAAAAGCAGGGCTACTTCGTGGACGGGAATTCTTGATGAAAGATATGTATTCTTTTCATACTACAGAAGAAGATTTGAATGCTTATTATGACAAAGTAACAAATGCTTATCGAAAAATTTTCCAACGCGTTGGCCTTGGACATATTACATATCTGACATTTGCCTCAGGTGGAACTTTTTCAAAATTCTCTCACGAATTTCAAACAATTTGTTCGACCGGAGAAGATACTATTTATTTAGATGAAAATAAAAATATCGCCGTAAACAAAGAAGTCCTAGATGACGAGATTTTGAAAGAACTTGGAATTGAACAAGAAAATCTAAAAGAGAAAAAAGCAATTGAAGTTGGAAATATATTCAAACTAAAAACAAAATATTCAGAACCATTCAAAATGGAATTCAAAGATGAAGACGGAAGCAATAAAACAGTTCTGATGGGTTGTTATGGAATAGGAATCAGCCGAATAATGGGAACAGTTGTTGAGGCACTTGCGGATGATAGGGGTCTTGTCTGGCCAGCATCAATTGCACCTTATAAAGTGCATTTGATTATGCTTGGTACAAAAGAAGACACAAAAGAAAAAGCAGAAGATTTGTACAAGCAACTAAACGAGAAAGGCATAGAAGTTTTGTTTGACGACAGAGAAGCTTCAGCTGGAGAAAAATTAGCTGAAAGTGATTTGTATGGAATCCCTCTTAGGCTTGTTGTGTCTGATAGAAGTTTGGCGGAAGGAATGGTTGAATTAAAGAGTCGAACCGAAGAAAAGCCGAATATGATTGCGCTTGATAAGATTGTTTCGAAATTAACTGATGAAAATAATTAAGGATTTTACAGATAAATTTTCAAATGAGATTGGAATAGATCTAGGAACTGCGAATACTTTAGTTTATCTAAAAGATCACGGAGTTGTTATTTCTGAGCCCTCTGTTGTTGCGGTAAACCAAAAAACAAATCGTATTGTTGCTGTTGGGGCTGAGGCAAAACAAATGATGGGACGAACTCCGACTCATATAAAAGTAATTAGGCCACTTGTTGAAGGCGTTATTTCTGATTTTGAAATAACCGAAGAAATGCTTTCCTATTTGATAAACAAAGCTGAAAAAATTTCAAAAAAGTTTTTCAAACCGCGTGTCGTTATTGGCGTACCAAGTGGGATTACAAATGTTGAAGCTAGAGCTGTTTTTGATGCTGCGCGTAGTGCTGGAGCACGTGATGTTTACATAATAGAAGAACCAATGGCAGGAGCTATTGGAGTAAGGCTTCCGATTTTTGAACCAGTTGGATCTATGGTTATTGATATTGGCGGTGGAACGTCTGACATTGCAGTCATATCACTCGGAGGAATTGTTCGGTCAAAGAATCTGCGAATCGCGGGAGACGTTTTGAATAAAAATATATCGGATTATATTCGAGATGAATTCAATCTTTTGATTGGCGAAAAAACTGCTGAACAAGTAAAAATCTCTGCTGGAAATGTAATGCCAGGTGCTCCTATTGAAATAGAAGTTAGGGGGCGAGATATTGTGACAGGACTTCCAAGACAAGTTGTGGTCACTGACACAGATATTCGAGAGGCAATATCTGCTTCGATTTCATCGTTGATTGATGCCGTAAAAGAAGTCTTAGAAACTACACCACCTGAAATTCTTTCAGACATAATGCACAGAGGAATTGTACTTATGGGTGGAGGAGCACTTCTCTCCGGACTTGATACGTTGCTTCAAAATGTTTTGAGACTTCCTGTAAAGGTTGCCGATGACCCACTAACTGCCGTTGCTCGTGGAACTGGTATAATCTTTGAAGATATAAATTTGTATAGAGGAGTTTTGCTTCAAATAGAAGATGATTTACCGTCAAGATAAAATAAATAAAAATAGGATTTACAAACTAGTCTTTTTGGCTGTTTTTTTGCTTATTATTGCAACACCGCTTAGAAATTTTTTTGGAAATATTGCTATAAATATTTTCTCAGGCGCAGGGGCGGTTAAAGCTAATGCCGAAGAGCTTGTGGAAAGTACTGAACTATCTTTGATGTCAAAAAAACAATTAATTGAAAAAATAAAAGTTCAAGAAGAAGAAATAAATAGATTGAGCGTGGTTGAAAATATGTATAAAGAATTGACCGTTGATTATCAAAAAACAATCACACTTTTAGATATTAAAAATCAATTTCCAGAATTAATTTTGGCAGAAGTTTTATCTAGTCCGAGTCAGAGTATTTACAATACAGTACTGATTAGTAAGAGTTTTAATGTCGGAAGTTTTGTTTTTAGTCAGGCTGGAATTCCAATCGGTACAATAGAAGGTAGTAGTAATAAAAATTCTACTGTTTTATTTTTTTCTCATTCAGGGCGCGAAACAGAAGCATTTTTAAATAATGATACAACTCCGGTGACACTTGTTGGAAAAGGTTCTGGAAATTTTACAATATCACTTCCTCGAGAAATTGAAGTTAAAGAGGGGGAGAGCGTTTATTTGCCGGGAATTAAAAATCCAATTGCTAAAGTTGGTTATGTAGAGTTTGATCCACGTGATCCATTCCAAACGGTATATCTATTGAGCGAGCAGAATGTTTACAAGCTTGATTATGTTTTGGTGCAAGGTGAGACAAAGGTAGCCCCTGAACTCTAAAATTTATAAAAAGAAAAAGCGCAAAATTTTTTGCGCTTTTATTTTAAATATTTATTTTTCTTTTTTTCCTAAGTGGTCTATTTTTTTTAGACACCCCATTTGGAGGATCTACGGGGCCAAAATTTTCTATGTTGGCTTGATGAATACCAGATTCGTTTTTTGTTATTAATTCAATAGAAGATGTTTTGTCGCTTCTAGGATACGAATTCGATATCTTTTGTGAAGGGTATCTATCTGTACGTTTCGAGTTGCCGAATGTGTCTGGGAAAGTAAATGAACTAGGCATGGCAAATAAAAACAATGAAGTGGCACTAAATGCAAATATGAATGATAGTAGGAATGGGGTAATTATGTTTGTCAGAATGTTTTTTGAGGTTCTCATATGTAGTTTTTTAGGTTCAGTTATTCCATTAAATTATATAACCAAATGCACTAAAAGTCAAGTCGTTAAAACCATATACATTCTGCTATATTAGTATTGTTTTGAAAGGCTTTAATTACGAAATTATAAAGAGTGGTCCAGGGAAAGCACGTGCTGGGATTATTCATACAAAAAACGGTGATATACAAACTCCGGCTTTTATTCCCGTTGGGACAAAAGCAACCGTCAAAGCTTTGACACCTGAGGAAGTAAAATCTGCAGGTGCGCAAGCCGTTCTCGCTAACACTTATCATTTATATTTAGCACCTGGTATGGAGACGATTGAAAAAGCAGGTGGATTTGCCAAATTTATGAATTGGCACGGTCCAACATTTACAGACTCAGGAGGGTTCCAGGTTTTTTCTTTAGGACTCGCATTTGGAGAAAAAGTTTCAAAAGTAGCCCGCGGTGATGTGAGTGAAGACTTCGGAGAAAAAAATGATCATGCAAAGCTCGCAAAAATTGATGAAGATGGAGTAACGTTTAGCTCGCATGTGGACGGTTCACTTCATCGATTTACCCCAGAGAGTTCAATGGATATTCAATGGAAATTAGGTGCTGATATTATTTTTGCATTTGATGAATGTACAAGTCCACAAGCACCATATGAGTATCAAAAATCTGCTTGGGAAAGGACTCACCGTTGGGCAAAGCGTTCAATTGATGCTCACGAAAAATTAGATCCACAAAATGTTCAAGCAATTTTCGGAGTTGTTCAAGGTGGAAAGTTTGAAGATCTTCGAAAAGAATCTGCACGCGAACTCGCAAAAATGAATTTTGATGGATTTGGAATCGGAGGGTCATTTTCGAAAGATGACATTTCAACGGCTGTTGGTTGGGTTACAGAAGAATTGCCAGATGATAAACCACGACATCTTCTTGGTATCGGGGAGCCCGAAGATATGATTTTAGCCATAGCCGAAGGAATTGATACTTTTGATTGCGTTACACCAACTCGAAATGCAAGAAATGGAACCCTCTATACAAGTACGGGAAAAGTTCACATGAAAAATGAAAGATTTAAAAATGATTTTTCAGCAGTCACAGAAGATTGTGATTGTTACACTTGTTCAAATTTTTCCAAAGCCTATTTATCTCATTTGTATAAACAAGGCGAAATGCTCGCTGGAACACTCGGCTCAATTCACAATATTCATTTTTTAATAAAGGTAGCAAGTGGTGCACGAAAGGCAATTCTCGAGGATAATTTTGAAGATTATGCTAAAAAATTCTTAAATACATATAAACAGTCCGCTATTGATTAGCAGGTTTAAAGGCATACAATTATATAAACTCTAAAAACTCAGAAGATGAAAAAGATCTTGCTCCTTGTCATTTTTTTTACCTTTAATTTTGCGTTGTTGCCTTCCAGGGTTATTGCACCAAATTCCGAAGATTTAATTTTTATTTCTGTTACTGATTCTATTATTGAGGGTGGTTTTGGTTTTGTTCGCGCGACTTCCATTTCTCCAATTGAAGATACTTTGAAAGTTGTCTTATCTTTTAACAAAGAAGATACATTTAATCTTTTTTCCGGTATTGATAAATATAATTGGATAAGAAAGATTCCATCACCGATAGGTTTTGACTCCAGTTTTTTTCAAGTTGAAGTTTTTAGTCATAAAATTTCTACAATTTTTAATGTAAAAATTGTAAAAAAGACTTGGCAGCAGGTGGATTGGTCAAAAAAGAGATTGAAATATCAAACGGCAAAATTGGATTCATCCCAAAAAGTTGATTCAGTAAAAATTCTTCTAAATTCATTTAAGCCAGATGTAAAAGCTTTTTTGGGCAACCTCGGTATGCCAATGGAAATAGAATTATTTGTAACAGATGAATTTGGTGTAAAAAGGAAGACCAATGAAAGTACACGTATTCATAAGGGAGTTGATTATCGTGCCCCCATTGGAACGCCTGTGTTCGCAACACAAAAAGGTAAAGTAGTTATCGCTAGATACTCTCCTCATTTTGGTAATACAATAATGATTAAACATGGTGGAGATGTCGAAACCACATATCTGCATTTGTCGGAATTTGCAGTTAGTGAGGGTGATTCTGTGGAGCTTGGATGTTTGATTGGTTATTCGGGTGCAACCGGAAATGTTACAGGTGCGCACTTGCACTATGGTACTCGTTTGTGCAAAATACCAATATCTCCAGATTCCTTTAAATCCACTTCAAATTAGGAGTGGATTTTTTTATGAGGTAGTGAATTTTGGTGTTGCAAAAAGTTTGCGCGCTTAAGCGCTATACTAAAATTCATTACCTGATTTATCAAATGAAAAATTTAAGTGAACATCTAAATAATGAAAAAATAATTTTACTCGATAAACCGTCGGGAGTTTCTTCTTTTAGATTTATAAATGAATACAAAAGAAAAATTGGCGCAAAAAAGATTGGTCACGCTGGAACGCTCGACCCGATGGCATCAGGTTTAATGCTTGTTGCGATAAATGAAAATACAAAAATTTTAGGTGATTTTGTAGGTCTTACAAAAAAATATATCGCACAAATTTCTCTTGGTAAGAAAACTGATTCAGGAGATAAAGAGGGGAATGTAATTGAAGAAAAAAAAGTTCCAGATTTGAACGATGAAAAAGTAAAAGAGCTTTTAAAATCTTTAATTGGTGTTATCGAAATGCCAGTTTCAAATTTTTCAGCTATGAAATATATGGGAAAGCCTCGATATGAGTATGCACGCTCTGGCAAAGAAATTCCAGAAGTTAGACGTGCTATGGAAATTTTTGAAGCTAATTTTATAAAACTTGAAGGTAATACAATCTTTGCCGAATTTTTTGTTGGTAGCGGAACATATATTCGCTCTATTGCCGAATATGTTGGAGAAAAATTAGGAACGGTTGCTCATTTGTCAGCCCTTCGCCGAACTGCTGTTGGTCCGTTTGAGGTAAAGAAATAGTTAGCTATATTTAGTAGATATTTTTAGGGCTTTTTTAATTATTCAAAATCAAGTATTCTAAAGGGTATGTTTAAACTTTCGAGTAAATGGGAGCCTGCCGGAGACCAGCCAGAGGCTATAAAAGAATTGGTTAAGGGTCTTAAGGCGGGAAATCGAATGCAAACACTTTTAGGTGCCACTGGAACTGGTAAGACTTTTACTATGGCAAATGTTATCGCGCAACATAAAAAGCCAACCCTTGTAATTGCTCATAACAAAACTTTGGCAGCACAACTTGCGTCAGAGCTTAAGGAATTTTTCCCAGAAAATAAAGTTCATTATTTTGTGTCTTATTATGACTACTACCAGCCAGAGGCGTATATGCCAGTCACTGATACTTATATTGAAAAAGACGCACAGATAAATAAAGAAATCGATCGTTTGCGACATGCTTCAACTCAATCTCTTTTGACGAGTGATGATGTTATTATTGTCGCCTCTGTTTCTTGTATTTATGGTTTGGGGTCTCCAAAAGAATATGAAAAAGAAAATTTTAGACTAATGAGTGGTCAAAAAATAAATCGTGCTGATATAATTTCACGCTTAGTTTCTATTCATTTTGAAAGAACAAATGCAGATTTAACTCCTGGGACATTTCGCGCTCTTGGAAATAAAATTGAAGTTATGCCGGTGTCAGACACTTTTGTTTATTCAATAGAAATAGCCGGTTCTATTATTGATAGAATCCTCAAAATCGACCCAGTCTCTTCAAAAATAATAAGTGAAGAAAAAAATATTTTTATTTTCCCAGCAAAACATTTCATTACAAACGAAAAAGAAAAAGAAAGAGCTTTAAAAGATATTAAAAAAGAATTGGATGCTCAATTGAAAAAGTTTGAAAGTGAAGGGAAGCTTTTGGAGGCGGAAAGAATTAAGAGGCGAACAACTTATGATATGGCAATGATTCGAGAAATCGGTTATTGCTCGGGTATTGAAAACTATTCAAGACATATGTCTGGAAAAAGTGCAGGGGAGCCACCAGAAACTCTTTTGTCGTATTTCCCTCATAAAGAAGACGGAACTCCGGACTTTTTGACAATTGTTGATGAATCTCACGTTGCGCTTCCTCAGCTTCGTGGAATGTATGCAGGAGATGCTTCGCGAAAAAATACACTGGTAGAATTCGGGTTTAGACTTCCAAGTGCAAAAGATAATCGCCCATTACAATTTCCAGAATTTTTAGAGCGTGTAGGTCAAATGATTTTTACTTCAGCAACTCCAAGTGATTATGAAAGGGAAAATTCTTCTAAAATAGTAGAACAAATTATTCGCCCAACTGGGCTTGTTGACCCGGCTATTATAATAAAACCAATAACTGAGACTGAGAAAACTGGAGGGCAAGTTCAAGATTTTATTGCTGAAGCAGAAGCGGAAATTAAAAATGGCGGGCGAGTGCTTGCAACAACTCTGACAAAAAAGATGGCAGAGGACTTGTCTGCATATTTGAAGGAAAAGAAAATAAAATCAGAATATATTCACTCTGATGTTAAGACAATGGAAAGAATCCAGATTTTAACAGATTTTAGAAAAGGAAAGTTTGATATTTTGGTTGGAGTAAACCTTCTTCGAGAAGGGCTTGATTTGCCAGAAGTGTCGCTCATTGGAATACTCGATGCTGATAAAGAGGGATTTTTGCGCTCAGAGGTTTCTCTTATTCAGACAATTGGTCGTGCAGCTAGAAATGTGGATGGTCGCGTAATTTTGTATGCTGATCGAATAACAGGTTCGATGGAACGTGCGATAGGAGAGACAACACGAAGAAGAAATATACAACTTGCTTATAATAAAGAGCATGGCATTACTCCAAAAACAATTGAAAAAAGAATTTATGACATTATGGCTGAACTTGAATCTGATCACGACAAGGCCGTAAACAAAGAACTCGATACAGATATACAGATTTTGGAAAACGCTCAAAGACTCGATGACAAAAGGCCCGTTGGAAAGAAACGCAAAAAAGATCCAGTATCACAGCTTATTAAAATGAAAGAGGATGCCATGAAAGAGGCTGTTAAAGTTTTGGATTTCGAAACAGCGGCAATCTTGCGAGATGAGCTTGTTGTTTTAAATAAGAGGCTAGAAGATAAAAATAAAAAATAGTTTATTTTTGTTTGTGCATGTGCCCAGCGATGGCTATTGCTGCAGCAATTATAACTAAGTTTTTTATTATATATTGACCTTCAAGAGTTGGTACTAGAAAACCACTCCAAGCTATTTTAGGTAAAAGAAATAATGGCATTAGTGTTGTTACCATGTGAATTGCCAAAAGAGTAATGGCGATTTTTGATGCTTTCTTGAAAAGGAATAAAATACCAATCAGTACTTCAAATAATCCAAAGAAAATCATAAATGTACCAAAATCTATCGAAGATACTATTGTCACATTATGAAGTGCTTCAACGAGTGGCGTAGCTGGTGAAATACCTATAACTTTTAACCACCCAAACCAAATAAAAACGATAGCTATAGAAACCCTTAAAGCGGGTATCATTATGCTTTTGCATGTTGATATAAAATTTTTCATATATTTATTATACATAGTTTTTTTATGTTATAATCCACTTACAATTTTATATATACACCCTAGGGGTAATCCCGAGGGCTAATTTTGATATATGGACAAAAGAAACAACAAAGAACAAGACAAAATCATCATCAAAGGTGCGCGCACCCATAATTTGAAGAATATTGATGTTGAGATGCCTAGAAATAAAATGGTGGCGATAACCGGTCTTTCAGGTTCGGGTAAATCGTCGCTTGCTTTTGATACGATTTTCGCCGAAGGCCAGCGTCGATATGTTGAATCTCTTTCTTCGTACGCAAGGCAGTTTTTGAAACAAATGCAAAAACCCGAAGTCGATGAAATTACTGGTCTTTCACCGGCAATTTCTATTGATCAAAAATCTCGCTCAAATAATCCTCGTTCAACTGTTGCAACTATTACAGAAATGTATGATTATCTTCGAGTTTTGTATGCTCGAGTCGGACGACCACATTGTTTAATTTGCGGAAAAGAAATAAAAAAACTTTCAAACGAAGAAATAAATAGATTTATTTTGGATAAAGTAAAATCTGAAATTGGAAAGAAAAAGAAAAAAATAATGGGAGTCGAATACGACGATCGACTTATTCAAATATTTGCTCCGATGGTTCGCGGTAGAAAAGGGGAATATTATCAAATGCTTTATGACATGCTCGGAAAGGGTTTTGTTCGAGCGCGAGTTGATGGCAAAATGGTTTCTTTGCGAGATAGAATAGATTTGGCAAAACAAAAGAAACACGACATCGATATTTTGGTTGACGAAATTGCTTATCATGAATTTAAAGACAGTCAGAAGGATTCTGAAATGCGTCTTTATGAAGCAGTCGAAAGATCAATATTAGAGTCAGATGGATTGGTGCGAGTTTCTTTTCCGTCAGAACAAAATGAAGGTGAAAAAGAAAATGCAGAAGAGTTTTTGATGAGTGCAAAATTTGCTTGTCCTGACGACGGATTTTCTTTCCCAGAAATTGAGCCAAGACTTTTTTCTTTCAACTCTCCGTACGGAGCGTGTGAATCTTGTAATGGCCTTGGAACAAAATATTTTCTAGGGGATGATCCTTGTGATAAATGTAAAGGTGCGCGTCTTCGCGAAGAAGCCTTGAATGTTTTTTTGGGTTCAAATGCAAATCGAAAAAATATAATCGAATTAGTTTCGATGTCTGTAAAAGATGCTGTTGAATTTTTGAGTGAGGTAAAACTTACAGCAAAAGAAAGAGAAATCGCAAAGGCGGTAATAAAAGAAATCGAAGATAGGTTAACTTTTCTTTTTGATGTTGGTCTTGAATATTTGGCGCTTGATAGACGAGCGAACACTCTTTCAGGGGGAGAAGCACAAAGAATCAGACTTGCCTCGCAACTTGGTTCGCGACTTGTCGGAGCGATGTACGTACTCGACGAGCCAACAATCGGACTTCATCAAAGAGACAATGAAAGACTTATAAAAACCCTCGAAGATCTTCGCGACCTTGGGAACACTATTATCGTTGTTGAACACGACGAAGACACAATGTACGCGTCAGATTATCTTATTGATATTGGTCCGGGGGCAGGTGTTCACGGTGGAAATGTTGTTGTTTCAGGATGGCTTGCAGATTTACTTTCTGCTAAGAAAAATACTAGTGGATCAAGAACTCTTTCGTATTTGCGAGAAGAAGCAAGAATCCCAGTCCCTGTTGAAAGAAGAACTTCTGACAAGGGGACTATCAGAATTGTCGGTGCAAATATTTTTAATATAAAAAATCAAAATGTAGATATTCCACTTGGAAAATTAGTTTCGATTTCTGGGGTGTCAGGATCTGGAAAAAGTACTTTTTTGTACGAAGTTTTGCATAAAAATTTACAAGCTCGTCTTGAAAGAAAATATCGTACAAATGACGTATTCAACTGCGCTTCATTTACAGGAACAGAATATTTAGTTCGAACTATTTTGATCGACCAATCTCCAATCGGAAGAACTCCGCGTTCAAACATTGCAACTTATACTGGAACTTTCAATCATATTAGAGATATCTTTGCCGAAACAGAAGAAGCGCGAACTCGTGGCTGGAAAGCAAATCGTTTTTCTTTCAATGTAAAAGGTGGAAGATGCGAAGCTTGTGAAGGTAATGGGCAGATTGCTGTTGAGATGCATTTTCTGCCAACTGTTTATGTAACCTGTGATGTTTGTGGTGGAAAAAGATTTGATAAAGATACTTTGTCTGTAAAATTTAAAAAGAAAAATATTTATGAAGTATTAGAAATGACCGTAGAAGAAGCATCTATTTTCTTTGAAGATATTCCTGCAATTCACGATAGACTAAAAACTTTGATGGATGTTGGACTTTCTTATGTAAAACTTGGGCAAAGTGCTACAACTCTTTCTGGTGGAGAAGCGCAAAGAGTTAAAATTTCGAGTGAACTTTATCGACCATTTTTAGAGCGAAGTATTTATCTACTCGATGAACCAACTGTCGGACTTCACTATGATGATGTTCAAAATTTAATTAACGTTTTGAATCGTTTGGTGGCCAAAGGAAATACAGTTGTTGTAATTGAACACAATATGGATGTTTTGAAATGTTCAGATTATATAATCGATTTTGGTCCAGAAGGGGGAGTTGGTGGAGGAAAAATTATTGCCAAAGGCTCTCCTGAAGATGTGGCGAATGTTCCGAAGAGTTATACGGGACAATATTTAAAAAAGATCTTGAAAAAGAAATAAAAAAAGGAAAGCATAGCTTTCCTTTTTAGTTAGAACGGGAGGTCGTCTTTTCCGTTTTCGCTATTTTCTGTTTCAGTTTTTTAATCCTCGAATTCTTCAAGGTGTTTCGAAGTGAATTTTTTAAGTTTTTCCGGAATGTCCTTGTACTGAAAGAATTCTGTTGGATCGATACCTTTTATGGTGCATCGCGCCAAACCTCTCATTTTCATTTTCTTATTTTCCCAATAACCGATGTATTCACCGTCATCATTTTTAAAGAAGTGATACGTAAATGAATGACCCTGTCGATCATAAGTTTTAATGAATTCAATAGAATCATCTTTTAATTCTTTAATAATTAAGTTTGATGTACCGTAATGGTCTTGCAAAGCGCCTACATTGCTTTGAGTATCTATTACACCTGAAAATAAAGCATGCTTTATTACTTTTTGGATAGTTGCCCTTTCTCCAATTTGAGGATCCATTCCAATGCCAAGGGCTGTATCTTCTTGAAAGAATAAGCCAGTAATTAGATAAAATTTTTGATTTGTCATATGAGCTAGTTTTAGTTTTGTTCACTTTACTCTTTGTTAAAAAGGGTGTCAAATAAAAAAAGCCGGCTAAAATAGTCGGCTTTTTATTTTCCTTCAGGATAACGGTCTTTGTCGCGTGTACGGAATTTTTGAATAGCTCTTTCTAGTGCAACCTCGGGGTTTATGTTTTTTGCATTTGCAAGACAAAATACAGCAAATAATAGATCACCATATTCCATTTCAGCCTCAAGTGTGTTGTCAGTTTTGAGTTCATCTTCAACTTCTTTTAATTCTTCTTTTATTTTGGCAATTAACCGCTCGTCATCGAAGTATTGCCAGCCCATTTCATTCATGAAATCGGCAACTTGTTTTTGTAGAGAATTCATAGTTTTTCTTTTATCCTATTCTTGCTACAAAATTTGTCAAATAAAAAAACCGGCCTTG
>DAORIO010000005.1:0-24162 GCA_035438585.1 Minisyncoccota bacterium
TTTCATCAGTAGTGGGTTTCTAGTTATTTCAATCATTTTCTCAATAGTTTCATTCCAAGATAGATTTTCTTCTTTTTGAATTTTTGCAAACAACCGATCAAACAACTTTTCAAGAACTAGCACATCTCCGAATGCGTCGTGGGCCGTAGCCTCAATTTCAATATCCAAAAAATATCGCAAATACTGAAGTCTATAAGAAGATATCTTTTCTTCTGTATCCAGCTTCCGAGCCACCTTCAAAGTGCAAATATAATTTTCAGGGATCAAACCTTCTTTTTTAAACATTGCTAAATCAAACGGAGCGTTGTGAGCAACGAAAACAATATTTGGATCGTGGGCCATTTTATGAAGCTCATCAAACATTTTTGAATATTTAAACTCTGGTTTGTCTGCCACCATTTTTGTAGTTATATGATGCACTGCCATAGACTCATATGAAATAGGAATCTCAGGTTTGAAAAGCTCGTTACCAAATTTTTCACCCATTTTATAGGCAACTTGTATCAGGCGGTCTTTTTCTTCATTGCCCGTTGTCTCTGTGTCGAAAAATAGAATTTTCTTATCCATGTGCTTAGTATATTAGTAAATTAGTAATTAGTATACTAGTAATGTGAATAGTTTTTTATGATAAAATTGAAACATGCAGGTCCATCAATATGAAAAGTTGACGGTATGGCAAAAATCTATGGATTTAGTCGAAGAAGTATATAGATTAACCGACAAATTTCCTAAAGTTGAATTATATGGTTTAGTTTCTCAAATGCGGCGATGTGCTATATCTATACCATCAAATATAGCCGAAGGAAGTCGCCGGAAAACATCTAAGGATTTTAGTCAATTTTTAGCCATAGCTTTCGGGTCAGGAAGCGAACTCGAGACCCAAAATAAAATTGCTTTAAGATTAAAGTTCTTAAAAGAGCCTGAATACCAAAAAATCGACACCTTACTTCAAGAAATTATGAAAATGTTGAATAAGTTAATACAATACAATCACAGTAAAGTCTAATTTACTAACATACTAATTACTAATATACTAGAAAGATGCAAGATAAGATAAAACAGCTTATTGTGGAGGCTATGAGGGCCAAAAACCAAGTCGAATTGGATACTTTGCGTTCTATTAGCTCGGCTTTTACGAATGAGCTCGTAGCCCTAAAAAGAACCCCTCAAGACAAACTCTCTGACGAAGAGGCGTTAAAAGTCATTCAAAGAATCGCTAAACAGAGAAAAGAATCGATCGCTTCATTCGAAGCCGGCGGACGGTCTGATTTGGTTGAAATTGAAAAAGAACAATTCAAGGTTCTTGAGCAATTTTTGCCACAAATGATGAGTGAAGAAGAAATCGAAAAGATTATTCGAGAAAAAATAGCAAGCCTTGGAGATATCGACAAGTCAAAGTCAGGGCAGATTGTTGGTATGTGTATGAAAGAATTGGCAGGCAAGGCAGATGGAAATTTGGTCAAAGAAATCGTAAACAAAATTATAAATTCATAATTATTTTATATGAGAATTATTTTACATTGGTTAGTACTCGCAATTGCAATATTTGCAGTACCTTACGCAATTCCAGGAATTGCAGTTGATAGTATTATTGTGGCTATCATCGTAGCCGCAGTATTAGGTTTTATAAATACAGTGATTAGGCCAGTTATTGGACTTTTAACATTACCTATAAACATTATTACTTTTGGTCTTTTCTCTTTAATTTTAAATGGATTGTTTTTCTGGTTTACAGCAAAAATTATTGACGGATTTGATGTGGCTTCATTCTCGGCTGCCTTTTGGGGTGCACTTATAGTTTCTATCCTAAACTGGTTGGGTTCAAAATTTATTCCTAGTAACGATTAAAATGAATATCTTTTTCCATAAATCAGTAATTGTTGCTCATGACGGATCATTTCATACAGATGACGTATTTGCTTGCGCAACTCTTTCGTTGTTTTTAGAAAAAGAAAAAAAGAGTTTCAAAATAATACGTACTCGAAATCCAAATAAAATAAAAACTGCAGATTTTGTTGTGGATGTTGGTGCAATTTATGATGAAGAGAAGAATCGCTTCGACCATCACCAGCCAGGTGGTGCAGGTGAGAGGGAAAATGGTATTCCATATGCTTCTTTTGGGCTTGTTTGGAAAAAATACGGAAAAGAAATTTGTGAAAATGAAAGAGTTGCAGAAGAAATAGACAATATTTTAGTTTGTTCAATTGATGCAGTAGATAATGGCTACGAATTATTTACAAAAAAAGTAAAAGGTGTCATGAATTTTAGCATAGGGGATACAATATCTTTTTTATTCAACAAAGACGAAAAAGATAGTGATTTTTTAGAAGCGGTAGATTTTGCAAAAAAGATTTTAAAAAATATTATAGGGAGCATAAATCGATCTGTTGCTAGAAGGAAAAAAGTAGAAAATGCTTATAAAAATTCAGAAGACAAGAAAATTATTATTATTGAAGACAGGGTTACTCGTGAAGATGTATGGTTGGTGATTTCAAAACTCGAAGAGCCACTTTTTGCTGTTTTTCAAGGTCTAAATGACGATGATTGGAAGGTGTTGGCAAATAGAATAAATATGGATTCATTTATGAGTCGAAAACCTATGCCTGCTTCTTGGGGAGGACTTGAGAAAGAAAACCTAGCACGGATCACAGAAGTACCAGATGTTATTTTTTGTCACAAATCTCTTTTCTTGGCGGCTGTAAAATCAAAAGAAGGAGCTATCAAACTTGCCAAAAAAGCGTTAGAATAAAACCATGGGACAAGAAAGTTTAAATTTCGAAGAGCCAAGCAAACGAAATTACATTGACGTAATTCGTATAAATGAAAACATATCCCGTAAATCTAACCTAGAGCAAACTAGGGAAATTGAAGCTCGTGAATCTAGAGAAAAAAAGTATAAGTATTTAGAAGATGTTCCGGATTGGGAAGAGAAACTTAAAAAATTAGAATTATTTGAACTATATCAAGAAAAAATTATAAACAAAAAAGGGTTTTATCACTATGGAAATGAAGCATTTGAAGAGGTGCGAAATATTAATGATAAATATGGCAAAGGAACAGCAACATATATTCCTGGGGTTGACCCAAGAACTGGTATGCGAGGGTTTATTCTTAGAATCGAAAAACCTTCTAGGCAGGAATTTGATGCTATTTTAGATATTAATGGTAGTATCTTACCTAGCAAGATGGAAATCAAAGAATATGTTGAAAAAGATGATTTGAATAGTGATTTTGAGAAACTCCAAAAAGCTTCATAAAAATATATGGCATTTATTGATGAATTAAAATTTAAAGCGAAAGCAGGACGCGGTGGAGACGGCGTTGTAAGATGGCGACAAGAGAAATTTATTGCCAAAGGTGGACCCAATGGTGGAGACGGCGGACGAGGTGGCGATATTATTATCGAGGCAGTTCGCGATGTTGGAGCTTTGAACCACATAAAAGGAAAAGTAGAATTTGAAGCTGAAAATGGCTTTCCTGGAGAAGGCGCAAGTCGTCATGGTGCAAATGGAGAATCTTTGGTCATCAAAGTTCCAGTTGGTTCTGTTGTTACAAATTTAGACACTGGTTGGGAATATGAATTTACAGAAGTTGGGCAACGCGAGACTGTTTTGACTGGCGGTGGAGGTGGACGAGGAAATGAACACTTTAAAAGTTCAACAAACCAAGCTCCAAGACAAGCCACAAAAGGACGTCCAGGCGGTGAAGCGAAATTCAAAGTTGAACTCCGCCTTTTTGCTGACCTTGGACTTGTTGGATATCCAAATGCTGGAAAAAGTTCTCTAATTAACGCCCTAACAAATACAAAATCAAAAGTAGGAGATTACGCTTTTACAACACTCGACCCAAACTTGGGAGATTTCTTTGGGCACATTATTGCTGATATTCCGGGAGTTATAGAAGGGGCACACGAAGGAAAGGGGCTGGGTTCAAAATTTCTTCGACATATTATGCGAACAAAAATGCTTGCGCATTTAGTTTCGTTTGAGCACGCACTAACAGGTGGTGCGACTGGTATGACAAAAGCTTACAAGGCAATAAGAGAGGAATTGAAACAATATGGAAAAGGGCTTGATGAAAAAGATGAAATTATAATTCTAACAAAAACTGACGTCGTTGATTCTAAAATAATTGATCGTGAATTAAAAAAGTTTGAGAAGTTATCAAAAAATGTTTTTACTGTTTCTTTGTATGACGACAAGTCCGTCAAAGAAATTACCGCACACATTTCTCAAATTTTAGACGATAAGAAAAAATAAATTACAAATATAAAAGCCCAGACGTTAGTCTGGGTTTTTTATTTCTAATCACTTAGAAATAATCTAGATTTTTATTTTTTTCTTGCGATTGTGTCCATTTTTTATTTGTTTTTTCGAACAAATTAAAACTCATCAGTGGCTTGCAAGGCCGAGCTGTCAGACCCCTTTGTGTTGTTGGACAAGATTTTGTACAGATTCTTCTGTTTCCTTTCGAATTTAGGCAGCGTTTTCTTTTGGCATCATGCCGGCATCACTTTTTTCTTTACAAGTCATACCAACATCACTTTTTTCTTCACAACCTTTTTTTCTCATACGATTTGAGGTTTTAATTGTTATAACACTTATGTACTGATCGGTATTATTTTAATAAAAATTAAAAAATAAAGCAAATAAAAAAACCCGCCGACTTTCGTCTGGCGGGCTTAACCGTAAGGCGGGCTCCTCTTTTCTAGATCCCGGATGACAATACGCTGACCTCGTTTGGGTAGCGTCTGAGCTTGGCTTTCGTATCCATTTTGCTCAGGTCTTTGGCGGGGTTTGCAAGTCCGTATGATGCATAATTATAACGGGCGGCGCGGTGAAGAGAATACTGGCTAAAGAAATAGAGGATACAATTGAATGGAGGTTTCATAAAAACATCCGGCAATATTTATATCTTATATCTTTGCTCTAATATCCAACCTTTACGATTTTATTAAATACTCTAAATTTTTTTCTAGGTAAATATAAAGTACTATTTTAAAAGATCGAGCAATGATGTCTCCTCAGTTGGTTAGCTGAGCCACTACGAGCTTGCCAGGCTCTTGTCGACATTTTAACTATCACAGATTTTTATTTTATTAAAAATAAAAAATTCAATCATAATCAAATGAACTTTCGTTTAAACGACTAGTGGTCTTTGTAAGACTAAATGTTTTAATGGGTTCCTTAGGCCCTTTTAACTACCTGGAAGCGGGGTCAGTCCCGGCCGGTATTTTTCGCTGCAGAATGTATCATCATGGATGTTGTGTGGCTAACCGCATTCGCAGAGCCACGGCACAAGGGCATTTGTTTCTTCATCGTTTTAGGATTTAGAGGGTTAGAAATTCAAAACATTTATTTAAAGAACTTGCTAGTATTATATACCAGTACACAAATATTGTCAAGTACTTACAACCACCCACTAAACCAAATAAAAAACCTCACGCATGGCGAGGTTCTTACCCTTACTTTTTGAATTTTTGAATTTTAAAATTTAAAGTAATTTTGTGTAACGTGACCATATTATGGACTACGACACGAAAGAGCGTTTGTCTGCATTTTTTTTAGATAAGGTACTAAAAATATTATGTACTATTATTAACGTAATGTCAAATATATTACCAACTTATTCTAAGTGATTTATTTTAAATAAAAACCCCGCTATCTTTCGATAACGGGGTCAACCTTAAATTAAACCAAACTTTTACTTTGCAACTGTTATTTTCCGGGTAACATTTTTACCGTTTGGACCAATTATTTGCATGATCAGCACCTGAGGTGTTATTTCCTTCAGCCATTCACTGTCGTATTCTTCAGCATCTTTTTTATTCAACATAACTTGTCCTGTTACGCTAAAAAATGTAAAGGTTTTTGGGCCATCGCCAAGCAGTTGAATTTTATCTTCTAATCCAATTCTACCGGCTGGTGCAGGCTTAATGCCTATACGAGAAATTCTTCCAGAACAATACGTAATATTGTTTACAACTGGGAAAACTTCAACATCGTATTGCTTACTCCACTCAAGTCCACTTAATGGAATTTGAATACTTCCTAGAGCTGTTTCTACAACAACCTGATTTGTATCTCCCACTTCAGTAAATATGGCTCTAAACTTTAATTCATCAGAGACTGGATAATTTAACACTGCACCGGCAGGAATTGTTGACGAAAGATCCAAGTTCAATCTTGAAGGATTTCCATGGAACCAGTCAGCCAATTGACCATTTCGGTAGCTTCTGATAAGTAACGTATTCGTATACATCACACATCCGTTTGCTGTAATTTTACACCACACAGTCAAAGTATCAGGTCTTGGAGGTCCTCCGGCTGCTGTAAATGTGTACTGAAAATTAGGACCAGTAGAATATCCACCTTGTCCGGTAAACCACTCATACATAGTTCCACAATTTGATGGAAAGTTTGTAATGAGTTCTACTGTTTCAAACTTGCAGACCTTAATAGCTGTGAGCGGAACAATAACAGGATTTGGACTAACCGAATAGTAGCGACATTTGTGACGCGTAATTAAATTTGTCGGGTTGCCAATAAAACCAGTAACAGTAACCATGTATGACCCTGACGAAACGATATCAATAGTCGGAGTAGTCTCGCCCGTGCTCCACATAAAGGAAACCGGGATAAAATAATTAGGATAATCAGCAGTCAAAGTTTGACCGTAACAAACATGAGTTTGTTGGGGCAGAATGTTGATATTGCAGGCGAAAGCAAAGTTTGTTGCGATCGCCAAAATGAAAGTAATCGAAATCAGAAGTTTTTTCATTTGCTTTGTATTTTTGTTGGTTTAAATTATTAATAAACTTTGTCTTTGCAATTATACAGTATTTATATATTTTGTCAATATAACAGAAAGCCACCTTTATGGGGTGGCTCTGGCGGTATTTACCGCAGTATCCTGATGGATTTAAGGAAGTGAGTTACAGCTTTTTAGCCGTACACCGATGCAGACTGAGGTTTTTCATAGGTTGATATATTGCTTAAATTTGAACTTTCTTAATAAGAGTATAGCATATGTATAGATACTTGTCAAGCGCTAATAAAACCTTCAAAAATAGTCTATTTTTCCCTTCGACAAGCTCAGGGCAAGTTGCTATACTTTTGAAATGTCGAAAGAATATTTCCTAACTGTTGGGCTTGAAGTCCACGCTGAACTAAATACAAAGACAAAGATGTTTTGTGGTTGCAAAAATGACCCAAATGAAACCAAACCAAATACTAATGTTTGTCCGGTTTGCATGGCTCATCCTGGAGCTTTGCCGGTTGCAAACAAAGAGGCAATTCTTTCTGTCTATAAAATGGGTCTAGCGATTGATGCAAATGTGGCAGACTTTACAGAGTTTGATAGAAAAAACTATTTCTATCCTGACATCCCAAAAGGTTACCAAATTTCTCAATACAAATATCCGATTGTTTCTGGTGGAAAATTACATGGTGTAGATATTACTCGCGTTCACCTAGAAGAAGATACAGCGACTTCCAAACACGACAAGGGAGATTTTTCACTTGTCGATTTCAATCGTGCAGGAGTTCCTTTGATGGAGCTTGTAACTGAGCCGGTTATTCATTCACCAAAACAAGCGAGTGATTTTGCAAAAGAACTTCAACTTCTTTTGGTTTATCTTGGTATTGCCGAAGCAAATATGGAAAAAGGAGAGATGCGAGTTGAAGCAAACATTTCTGTGTCTGATTCAAAAGATAAATTTGGTACAAAAGTTGAAGTTAAAAACCTGAACTCTTTCAAAAGTGTTGAGAAGGCAATCGAGTTTGAACAAAAAAGAATGATTGAACTTCTAGAAGCTGGGCGAGGGAACGAAATAACTCAAGAAACAAGAGGATGGGACGAAGTAAAACAAGCTACATTTTCACAACGTAAAAAAGAAGGTTCGGCTGATTATCGATATTTCCCAGATCCAGATCTTCCAAAGATGAAACTCTCTGAGGTTTTTGATAAAGATAAAATAAAATCTGAACTACCAGAGCTTCCATGGGAAAGACGCACAAGACTTAAGGCGTTTGGGATAAAAGATGAAGATACAGAAATGTATGTTTCAAATTTTGTACTTGGAAAATTCTTTGAAGATGTAATTGCCAATTTTAACGAAGATAAAAATCTTATTAGTCTTTCTTCAAACTACATAACCTCTGACTTGGCTGGGATTTTGAAAAATAATCCTGAAGTAAAACTTCCAGACCATAAGTCTTTTGCTAAAATAATTCAAATGGTTAACAAAGGCGAACTTACTTCTCGAGGTGCAAAAGATTTACTATTGATAATTACAAAAGAAGGCGGAGACCCAGAAAGTATTGCTAAAGAAAAGGGAATGTTTGCTCTAAATGACGAAGGTGCAATAAAAGAAATAGCTTTGAAGGTAATTTCTGAAAACCCTGAAGTAATAGAACAAATAAAAGGAGGCAAGGAATCAGCTATTATGTCGCTTGTTGGAAAAGTTATAAAAGCATCAGGTGGTTCAGCAAATCCAAGCTTAGTTCAGAAAATACTTAAAGAGAATATTTGACAAAAAATACAATAATCGATAGTTTATAGAAAACCTTAAACTATAAATTATGGAAACCATTACTGTTTTATTTCCCGAAAAAGTTGATTTGATAATCAAAGATATTAATAAATTAGTGGCCGATAAAAAATATTGGATTGGTTCTGGATCTGGAAAATTAGATTCGGCAGAGGATGCAACGGTAGACTGGTTCAGAGGCGTTGGAACTTTTGAAAGGGTGGTTTACTTAAAAGCCCACGAAGACAAACACGGAAGTGGCTTAGTAATTATTCACCTGAATGCAGTAGACAACTCCTCAGTCATACCGGAAAATTGCTTTGCATCCTTTGGTTCAGAAATAAGGTTCGTTAATAATGATTTACTTATTTATGAACCTAAACACATGGCATCTCCCAGGGGTTGCACAAACATTTACATGGAGTGGACGAAAGACCGTTTTGAAAAGTACCAACAATCCGAAATAAAGGAGGAAGAAGTTTGTATACACAGACAACAAAGTAGGGTCATAACTCACAGAGGTCAACACTGTGGAGATTGTGGTAAAAGATTTTGATAACCAAAAAGCCTGTTTTTTAAACAGGCTTGTCGACCTGATCTTGTTGAAGAAATATTGACTTTTATATTTATTGTATTAGAATATAATAAATCACTCTAAAAAATAAAAGAATGAATGCACGTGCCGTTATTGCTAAGAAAAAAATTCTTATTGCCTTAGGTGTAATATTTATTATTGTTAGTCCTGCACCTATCAATTGGGAACCCGACAGAATACAGGAATTAAACCTGCATCTATTGTTAATGTTTATAATACTTTCAGCGGGGTTCTTGTGTATTTTTACCGCCAAAGAATCCAATTAAAAAAACACCAAGACTAAAACATCTCTTCTTTAATGAAGAGATGTTTTTATTTTAAAAACTAAATAGCTTTTTGATTTGCTCCTTATCTATCGAAGTCAAAAATGTCGCCAGTCTTGGACCAGTTTCTCGGTCGATCAGTAGCATATAAATATTTTTGAAAAATTCTCTTTGTAGTGGGGCATTTTGTTTTTGATCATATTCAGGATTTTTTGGAATATCATACAGTCTCGTTTCCAAATCTTTTGAATCCAAATTTTCATCAAGAATATTCACAAGACTTTTTATATGTTCTTTTTGTACATCACTCATCGTATTCCAGAATTCTGTATTTGGTGTTTCTCGAAGAATGATAGCTTCTTGAATATTGTGCTTGAAAAGCCAATTTTTCGCTTTTACAAGCCTCTCTTCAATAGAACCTAAATCATATTCAAAACCAGCTTCGGATAATTTCTCTTTAACTTTCGAAGCATCCCAATTCAAAATTTGCCCGAAAGCAACAGCTTGTCTAAATGGAATTGGATTTTTGAAAGTTTCTTTCACAGTGGATATTTTTAGAGCGTGAGATTTTTCTTCATTTAGTGCTCCACTAGAAAAAGATGCACATTCACGGTCATATTCATCATATTGTCTATAAATTTCTGAATCAAAAGCCAACTGAAAAGCTGTATCAGGCATTAAGCGCATACATAGCCAAAGCAAAAGATTTGGTTCATAAATTTCAAGTAAATCAGCTGGAGTTACGGCATTTCCTTTTGATCCAGACATTTTAGCCCCCAGACCTCTAATACCTATAAATTCATAACCGACAAAAAGAGGTGCAGTCTTGTTGAAAAGATTCGCCATAAAATCACAACCGACGTCATAACTTGATCCTGGGTTTGCATGGTCCTTTCCACCTGGCTCGAAAACAACCCCTTCAAATATCCATCTAGTTGGCCAGTCTATTTTCCAGGCAAGCTTAGCAAAGTGCTCCTTTTCGAAATCAACAACATCTTCTTGTTTTGTATCGTGGCAATAATATTTTATTTTTGAAACACCATCATAAGAAATGATTTTTGTATTATCTCTTCCTGAAAATCGTGAGTAAACAGTAATAGGGAAGTAATTGGCAATATAATCTTCTTCGGTAATATTTTTCTCATTTTTAGCCTCCTCTGTCATGTGAGAAAAAAGAATTCTTCCAATACGCTCGCGATTATCGAGTGCAAATTTTATCTCTTTGACGTACGCACCGCTCCCATACATCTTTGATTGACGGATAAATTGAAGTCCGAGATTCATATCACTTGCAGATTGCTCAAATGGAATTTCAAAATTGCGGGCGTAAGATTCACCCTTTCCTTCAGGGTCTGGAATATTCGCTAATGGCTTACCAACATGTTCTATAAATGATTCAGGAACATTGGCTGGAACTTTTCTTAGACGATCAAAGTCATCCCATGAAAAAATAAAGCGAGTTTTCTTATCCATCAAAGCCAAAGTTTTCATAACAGCATACGATGTCATAACATCTCTAAAATTTCCAAAATGCACTATTCCGGACGGCGATATTCCAGCCGCTACGGTATAAGTATCTAAATCTGGAAATTTCTCAAGCACAATACCGGCCACAACTTGCGACCAGTGTAGACCTTCTTTTCTATATTCTTTCGGACCAATTCGATTGTTTGTGTGTTCCATAGTGATTTTTTAATTCTATTCTAAAAATGCCTAAAATACAAAAAAACACCTTCCAAAATTAGAAGGTGTTACGCAATAAAGAACTTTTACTTAAACTGCTCAAAATAACTTGAGGGTAATGGTTTTACATTTGAAGATGCTGAAGGTGCTATCATTACAGTAAGCCAAAGACCCACTACAATAATTATCCATAGGCCTCCTAGCATTTTTGATGCATTTTTAGAGCATTTCCAAACAATTAAGAAGCTAATTGTGGTAAAGCCCACAAAACCCATTAATGCAATAGAGTGAGCTCCGGAAATTGCATAAGTTGCTAATGTAAATAAAAATACACTGAAAGAAGTTATTATTAACTTGAAATGTTTATCTGAAGTAAAGGAATTCATTTGTAAGCTTTTCATAGGTTTAATTTTTAATTGGTTTCGCACTTATGATAGCATGGTATTGACCTTTTGTCAACATATGTTGATATTTAAGGCTTTATTTAGGTTATAATGTTTTTATGTCAAAAAAGATAAAAGTAGCAATTAATGGATTTGGTCGAATTGGGCGTGCGACTTTCAAGATTGCATATGAGCGAGATGAACTTGAAATTGTCGCAGTAAACGACCTCGGCTCTATTGATAGCTTAACTTACTTACTAAAATACGATTCTGTTTACGGAATGTGGCCTCACGATATAAAAAATGATGGTCAAAATATTATTGTTGATGGCAAAAAAATAAAATTTATCTCTTCAAAAGACCCAAGTGGTCTTCCGTGGAAAGATCTCGACATAGATGTTGTTGTGGAGTCTACTGGATTATTTACATCGTATGAAAAATCAAAATTTCATTTAGATCAGGGTGCGAAAAAAGTTGTAATCTCTGCTCCATCAAAAGGAGACCCTTCGGCAAGCTCAGGGCAAGTAGAAACTATACTTATGGGAATAAATGAGAGTAAGTTTGGAACATGCGACATTACATCAAATGCCTCTTGTACAACAAACGCCTCAAGTCCAGTTATTGCAATACTTCACGAAGCTTTAGGTATTGAAAAAGCAATTTTAAATACAGTTCATGGTTATACTGCAACTCAAGCGCTTGTCGATGGTCCTAGTAAAAAAGATTTAAGAGAAGGAAGGGCAGCGGCACAAAACATTATTCCAAGCTCAACTGGTGCTGCTATTGCGGTCACTCAAGCTTTTCCAGTTCTAACTGATTTGTTTGATGGAATTTCTATTCGCGTTCCAGTTCCAGCTGGTTCGATTGCTGACATTACTTTTATCTCAAAGAAAAATACAACTGTTGAAGAAGTTAACGAACTTCTGACAAAAGCTTCAAAGGATAAGCACTGGGAAAATATTTTCTCTGTAACAAATGAACCGATTGTTTCAACAGATATCTTGGGAAGCAAGTACGCTTCTATTGCAGACCTTGCTCTAACACGAGTTGTGGGAGGAAATTTGGTAAAAGTTCTGGCGTGGTATGATAACGAAATGGGGTACACTCATATGCTTGTCGAGCATGTGATTAAGACTGGTAAGACAATCTAGTAGTTATGGAAAAATTAGAAAATAATCTAGATAATAATGATAAAGGAAACGAATTATTCTGGACACTGTTTGATAAATCGGAATTCTCTGGGATTGAAGAAGTCATGGATACTATAAATAAATACGAGCAATCTATTGAGTCCATGAAGTTAATTCGAGATGAACCACAATGGAAGAAAGAGGAACGCAAAAATATACAAGACCAGATAAATGATCTAGAAAAAGATACTTGGAACTTAAAAGATAAATTAGAAATTTTCAACAATGGAAAATAATAATAAACCACCTTTAATTCATCCAAAAGTAGGGGAACGAGGGATGAATGACTTACATTATTCTGCTTACGCAAGTGATTTGGAGGGTATAATTTATTCACTAAATGAAGGAATTGACATAAACTCTGTCGACGACACAGGCTATACAGCACTACATTGGCTTTGTGACATGGCAGCTTCTGGACCATCTCCAAGTCCTAGATTGGAAGTCCTCGAATTTCTTTTAAAAAATGGTGCTGACCCAGATATAAAAACAAAACACGGGGAAACAGCTATTTCATTAGCTTTATCCGCCAGTGGAGTAGGTTATGAGTTGGCCGAAAGATTAAAACAAGAAGCGAAAAAATTATAGTATTTAAATATGCTAAAATTAGAAAATATTAATAAGTTAATTTAAATAAACACATGGAAAATATAAACAAAGCAGTAAATGAACATGGGGAAGAAGTAGGGGAAAATTTACCAATGGATGAGCGAGGTTTATTAGTTGAAAAACTGGAGACCCTTCATATGGATTCCCTAAAAGCTGAGACACCAGAAGAAAGAGCAGAAATTGCAGTAAAGATGGAAGAAATTTCAAAGAAACTTGAAGAAATGGGCGAGGCAATGGCGGCGTAATTATTTATATACGAATGAAAATTTACATCGGCACAGATCACGCAGGTTTTGATCTGAAAGAGACAATTAAATCTCATTTGATTTCAAAAGGGCACACAGTAGAAGATTTGGGTGCATTTGAAAAAGTCGAAACGGATGATTATCCGGATTTTGTTGTTCCTGTTGCTGAAAAAGTTTCAAGAGATCCTGAAAGTTTCGGAATTGTTTTAGGGGGCTCGGGGCAAGGCGAAGCTATGGCAGTAAATCGCGTACGAGATATCAGAGCAACTGTGTTTTATGGTGGACCACAAGAGATCGTTGAAATTTCTCGTGAACACAACAATGCAAATATCTTGTCTATCGGCGCGCGTTTTGTAAATGAAAACGAAGCGATCCAAGCTGTTGATACATTCATCGAAACTCCTTTTTCTGCAGATGAAAGACACATTAGACGAATAAATAAATTTTAAAATAATAATCATAAAATAGCCTTGCAAAACAAGGCTATTTTATATTGACTTTTTATAATAAATGTGCTATTATTGGATAAACCAAAAAACAAAATATATGGAACTAGCAAAATATTTCAAAGAATTCGACGATGCGAACAGAGCACAAGATCATTATAAAATGATGGAGGCAATGCAAAAATTCTTCAAAGAAATTCACAATGCGGACGAAACTGAAATTTTAAGTTATTATTCAATGGCTTCTCAATTTGAATTACTTGGCATGAATGCACAGCCGATAAAGGATGCGGTTACCGCCAGAGTTAAATCTCAATACAACCGGTATCCTGGAACATGGAAATCAACTGCAGTTGGACTAAATGCACTACTTTATTCAGACCAAAGAAGTTATGAAAAAATACAAATTTAAAGTTAATCCACCTAATAGCACCTACATTTTTAGGTGCTATTTTTTATTGCTATCCAAAACCCATCTTGGTAAACTAAACCCCATATGGCAGAAATTATTCCCGCAATATTACCTGAGGATTTTTACGAAATCGAAAAGAAAGTTCGATCTGTTTTTCGTGTTTGCCCAAATATCCAAATAGATATTTGTGACGGTGTTTATGTTCCAAGTCGAACATGGCCCTTTGTTATAAAAGACGATAAGTTCTTTGCCGATATTATGGACGAACGCATAGGAATGCCGGAATGGGAACATGTGAACTACGAACTTGATCTTATGATAAAAAATCCAAACAAAAGATTTGAAGAATTTATAAAACTTGGACCATCTCGTCTGATCTTCCACTTCCGTTCTTTTGCCAACACCGAAGTGGCAAATGAATTTTTCAAAAATCTAGATCAATTTTATAAAAACAACATTGAAATCGGCCTTGCTATATCAGCCGAAGAAAATCTAAGTGAAATAAAAGAAATAATTCCGGAAATTCACTTTATCCAAATAATGGGAATAAAAGTTATTGGGGTTCAAGGCTCGCCACTCGACGAAGAATATTTTGAAAAAGTATTAGAGCAAATTTCGGCAATTAAAAAACTCTATCCTGAAATGCCTGTTTCAGTCGACGGAAGTGTCAGCCTGAATACAAAAGACGTACTTCTCGAAGCTGGCGCAGACCGACTTGTTTCAGGCTCTGCAATTTTCCAAAGTGCCGACCCGCTCGCCACAATTGAGCAATTCAAGGCTTAGTTAGTAACTTTAAAATTCTTTAAATTCTTAATTTATTTTTATTTGTTTATATTATATAATTATTAATAATTATATAATAATAAAAGTTAGTTAAAGTTGTTAAATCTTATGAGTAAAATAAATAAAGAGGAACAATTAAAGATAAGGAAAATGGAGAAGGTTATGAAAGGTGGAGCTAACCACTGGCGCATCGCTATTTTGTTTTTACTTGAAAAAGAACCTAGACTTACTGTAATGGAAGTATCTGAAACACTTGGCGGATCCTTTGTGACAATTGCCAGTCATCTACAAAAAATGGAATCGAGTGGACTAATTTATAAAAACCAAAGAGCGACCATGGTTGAACACGTATTAACACCGCTCGGAAAAGAAATTATCAAATTATTAAGAATAGTATAATTATCAATTGGAAATTAGTTATCTACAGAGCTTAATAGAAGAGGATGGTTTTGTTTATGATAAAATTATATACAACATGGCAGATAAAATTCTAAACGAAAAAGATTTAGCTCTTAAGGCAACAGAAATTCGCGAATCGATTATTGAAATGCTTTTGGAGGCAGGAAGCGGACACACAGCAGGCCCATTGGGTATGGCTGATATTTTTACTGCACTTTATTTTGGAAATATCTTAAAACACGACCCGCACAAACCAACAGATCCAAATCGCGATCGATTAATACTTTCAAACGGACACATTTGTCCTGTTTATTATGCAACACTGGCTCATGCTGGATATATTCCAATCGATGAACTTAAAACTCTTCGAAAATTCGGATCAAGACTACAGGGCCATCCTCACCGAGAATATTTACCAATACTTGAAAACTCTTCTGGCCCACTAGGCTCAGGGCTTTCTCAGGCCGCAGGAATGGCGCACGCCATCATAATGGATGAAGGATACAAAACTGATAAGTATGTATATTGTTTGATGTCTGATGGGGAACACGGAGAAGGAAACACTTGGGAGGGTATGATGTATGCCGGAAAAAACAAACTTCGAAACCTTATTGCAATTGTGGACCGAAATAATATTCAAATCGATGGATACACCGAAGACATAATGCCACTTGAGCCACTTTCAAAAAAATGGGAATCATTCAACTGGCAGGTTCAAGAAATTGACGGGCACAACTATGAGGAAATTGTAGATGCTATAAACAAAGCCAAAGCTATATATGAAAGACCGTCAGTTATAATCGCAAGAACTATTCCTGGAAAAGGCGTAAAAGAATTTGAAAGAGATTTCACTTGGCACGGCAAACCACCATCCAAAGATGAAGCCAAGATGGCCCTTTCTGAACTACGAACACTTAGCAAACAGATAAAAAGTGAACATGAATAGAAATTTATGCATATAAGCGATATAATTATTTTGTTAATAAAAATATTAATAGTTGTATTACAATTATTTTTAATTTATAAAGGAATAAGATTCTCTTTTTTTCCATTAAGTATAATATCTTCTCTTATAATAATATTTTTGAAAACATGGGAAGGAATTAATCCAGACATAGGAATAATATCTTTTATGTTGTTTATTCCTGCTTCTAGTTTACATATACTATTTTCCATTATTGACTTAATAAGGTGGTCAAATAGAAAAAAAATTAATAATGTTGAACAAATTAAAAGTGAACATGAATAATTTTTATGACAGATAGTGAAAAAGGTTCTGTTAGGGCATTAATAGGAATAGTTATGACTATTTTACTTATGTTTTTAGCGAGTAAAATATTTATGACTGGAATAGAGGGTAATAAAGAACAACCTCTAGTGTGGATTTTGTCAGGAATTGCTATATTTATATTATCAATACCAATTTCAATTATTTTTTCGAGTTTTATATTAAAAAAATAATATACTTAACAAAGATTTAAAATTAATAAATAAAAATATATGGAAGAAAATAATATAAATTTTAATAATCAAGTACCACAACCGATTTATCCTCAAACAGCAGAGAAACCTAAAAATCACAAAAGTACATTTAAAATTATATTTTATATTTTTTTAATATTAGCTATAGTGCTTATCTTATATTATATACTTCCACTATTTAATTTATTTTCTCAAAAAACTATTGTTATAGACGGAGACACTGGTAATAGAATTGCGGGAGCAACTATCACATATCAATATGCTAATTTTGCGGATGGTTGCGGAAAACCACAAACATCTACAACTAATTCAAACGGTGTTGCTCGCCAACAAAACTCTGCTTTTATTTGTGCAGTTATGGCTAGTGCCCCTGGTTACCATTTAAATGGAGAAAACCGCACAAGCCATATAATGAAGAAAATTATTCTCTATAAACAATTAAATGAAGATATCCCTATAGAATTTAATAGGGTCTTTAAAGAAGGGGAAGGTATGGATGTGTTAACTTATTTAAAAAATAGTAACGTATTACAAACAAACTCCATTAAAACCGAAGAAACTGACGACTTCACATTTACTAAATTATCCTCAACTGAAGTGACTATGCAAAATGGCATGAAAGCGACAAACAGCCAAGAGGGAATTGCACGAATGAAATTTACGGGAGATGGAGGTGTTCAAGTTATTAGTGAGATGCCTTCAAATCACACTGCAGGAGAATTTTATTTTGATATGGAAAACATGAGGGTCGCACCTAACGATGGTTACACTCAAGAACTTGATATTATTCCAGGAAAATCATATGTAGCTCGATTACGTGACGGTAAGCATTATATGAAATTTCACATTTTTGCTAGTAAAAATTTCGATACAAAAGTAGATCAAGTATGCATTACTGCTTTTGCTAATGCAGAAGCAACTAAGAGTTTAGATTTTATGAATACAAGTAGTACATCTAAATTTTGTAGTGACAACAGAGACTCGTCTGATTATGCAAAAAATATGACTTACCAGAAACTAAAAGAGGATTTGTCTAAACCAATACTTGCAATAAAATATAATGCCAACGGTCGCTCCTTGTACGACCAAAATGGTTATTACTATAATATGAATATGCTAAATACTCCTGACGTAAATCTGGATGATATTGTTTATGGTTATAGTTTTACTACTACTCCTCCAACCTACGAGGAATTTTCGAAGCTATACACAGAAGATTATGGAGGAGGACAAGTAGGTTATGCTTTAAAGCTTACCCATGAAGACAAAGTCTATAATGCGAGTATTAATATACCAGTTTTTGGAAATGGTGCAGAAATATCTACATCACATATAAATAGTGTGAAAGATTTATGTGACCTCAGTTTCAAAAATTACGACCTTACAAAAAATGCTCAGGTAAAATATAATTATGATCAGTGTATATTAAGATCATTTGGCTTCTAATATAATATGTTAAACAAAGATTTAAAATTAAATAAAAATGTATTTAACGACGATGTCGAGCAAGTTCCAATTCGAAAAGGATTTGGGCAGGGACTTGTGATTGCAGGTGAGGCTGATAAAAATGTTGTAGCACTTTGTGCTGATCTTACCGAATCAACTCAAATGCATTTGTTCAAAGAAAAATTTCCAGAGAGATATTCTGAAATTGGAGTCGCTGAACAAAATTTGGTAACAGTCGCTAGTGGAATGGCGGCAATGGGAAAGATTCCATTTGTCTCAAGTTATGCCATGTTTTCTCCTGGTAGAAATTGGGAACAAATCCGAACGACTATTGCTTACAATGACAGACCGGTGGTTATCGTCGGAAGTCATGCTGGAGTATCAGTCGGACCAGATGGTGGAACTCACCAAGCCATAGAAGACCTCGCTTTAATGCGCGTAATGCCTAATATGACGGTGATTTCACCGTGTGATGCTATCGAAGCCAAGAAAGCCACAATAGCGCTCGCCAAGACCGGAAAACCAGCTTATTTTAGACTGGCTAGGGAGAAAACTCCTATCATTACAACAGAAGAAACTCCATTTGAAATAGGTAAAGCTCAAATCATTTATAAACCAGAAGGTCTTTCAGTTGTGGCAATTGTGGCAACCGGTGGAGTTGTCCGAAATGCTTTAATGGCAGCCAAAATGCTTGAAAAACAAAATATAAAAGCAATAGTGGTAAATGTCTCGTCAATCAAACCGTTCGACACAGAAACCATTTTGAAAGTCGCAAAGGAAACAAAAAGAATTGTAACTGTTGAAGAACACCAAATAATAGGTGGTCTCGGTGGGGCAGTTGCAGAATATTTGTCATCTGTATATCCAATTCAAGTAACACGTCTTGGTGTGGATGACAAATTCGGTCAATCAGGGACACCAAATGAACTACTAAAACATTTCGGACTAGATGCCGATGGGATTTTTAGTAGTGTTAAAAAATTATTTAATTAAGAAGATTTTTCTTTTTTTGAAGAGCAAAACTTGCGTCATCTTCTTTTTCCAAAATTCTAGGCTCTAGTATTTCTCTTTTTTGCTTTTCTTCTACCAACTCTTCTTCCATTTTTTTAAGCACTTCAGGGTCAGCAGTTGGATCATTTTTCATCATATCGATCATTAATCTCAGTTCTGTTATTGTTTCCAATTCTTTCTCGTCAACTTCTTCAATATTTTTAAAAATATGCCCTTTTCTTTTAAAATCTAAATTGTTTTTAAATTCTTGTTTTTCAACATGCTCTTTTATGTCTAATTTAGCTTCATGCAAATTTTTGGAATCAATATTTTTATTCCAAAAACCATCTTCATCTTTTCTAAATTCAAAATTTTCCATATTAGTTTTCCTTATGAGTACTATAAATTAATATATCGCCCGCAACTACATTTTTTTCTTTTATTAACTTTTCCATTTCGAAAACAAGTTTACTATGCTGAGCTAATAAATCATTCCATTCTTCATTAGTCATTTCATGTTTCTTATCTTGCACAAAAGCGGGTACCATTTTTGGATCTTCGGGATCAAATCCTAAATTTTCTATTTCATTTTTTTTATCTTCTATTTGTTCTATTAGCACCTTCAATCTTCCTTCTAAATCTTTAATAATCGCTTCTTCGTTATCAAGAGCAATTTTGATTTCTTTTTCTATTGAATCATCTGTAAATCCTTCCATATTATTATATTTCCTTAAGCTTATAATCCTCCGGTGCATTCTTTATGAATTCTTCTATTTTATCCATAGAAAGCAAGCCTTTTTGAGCACCAACTTGTTGAACAACTGACATAGAGTTTATTGGAGCGTAAATCAAAGACTCGCCAAGAGTTTTTCCTTTTGCAAGCATTGATACGATAGTCGAAGCATATGCATCTCCAGCACCAGTTCTCTCATATGGAGTATGCGGATAAACAGGCATAAAGAAATATTTCTCTCCGTCAAATGCATAAGCGCCATTTATTCCATCAGTCATAACGACATGCTTTGGCCCAAGACCAGCTAACATATTCATTAAATTTTTATGATTTTTTTCTTCTGTTCCCAAGATTCTTTGCGCTTCTTCAACATTACAAAAGAAAATATCTGAATGTTTATAAACATCAGCCAATTTTTCTTTACCCAATTTCATTTGAAAAGTTCCCGGTTGAAACGCAAGTTTTACTTCAGGATTCGATTCGAGATATTTTACAATTTCATGATGAAATGCTTCACTAGTTTCTCCCATTGAAGTTAGATATATCCATTTTGGAGCAGACATATCAGCAGGCAGTGAATAGGGGAACGGTGCATGATTTACTAAAATGGTTCTTTCAACGTCATACCAAAGTACATAATGATAATTTGTCGGAAAGTTTTCGTTTGTAGCCATGAAATCAGTTAGGACTCCATTTTTCTCCAATTCCTCTAAACAATCTTTTCCATTTTGATCATTTCCAACTGTTGATAAAAGTGCACTGGTGAGTCCCAGGCGCGATGCAGACACTGCAGCATTTGCAGAATTTCCAACAGCTTTTATTACTTCGACAGATTCATAAGGAACCTTATCGCCAAACCTCACACAAAGTTCACAAGCAGTTTTGTCTAGCTTGCAATGAACGCTCGCATCTTTTAATTTTATAAATGCATCGGTAACAATATCTCCGATCGCTAAGACTTCCACAGTTTTTGACATACAAAGAGTATAACATTTTGGTATAATTTTAAAATATGATTCCTAAAATGAAACAAACGCGTCTAGACCAACTCTCCGATGGTATTTTTGCTATTGTTATGACGCTTTTGGTTATAGAAATAAAAATACCTGAATTTTCATCAACCCCGACTCCATACACCTTGGTAAAAGAATTCTTACATCTCAAACCTCTGTTCTTGAGTTACTTGCTGTCATTCATTACACTATTTACTTTTTGGAGATCTCATCATTTTATTGCCTCAGTCTACGTAAAAAATATCGATATTCATTTTACAAACATAAATGCTATATTTTTCTTTTTTGTAGCTTTGGTGCCATTTTCTTCGCACTTTTTGGGGGCATACAATGGATTCATACTACCCGTATTAGTATTTGCCTTAAACATAATCCTGATAGGTACATCTTTATTTTATATGAGAAATTATGCGTGCAAATCTGAAAATATTGAAAATGCAAAAACCAATGAAGTTGAAAAAAGGCACGCACACATCAGAATTCTGTTTCCTGTATATGCTTCATTTCTAGCTATTTTTATTTGTTTTTTCTCAATAAACATTGCGCTTACAGTGCTTACACTAGCAGTGTTGTTTAATCTTCTTCCGTCAAGTACAAAAATGGTAGATAAATTGTTAGGATTGTAATATATGGAATTAAGTGAAATTGCAAAGTATCTTGTAAACCCTCCAAAGGGTATTTTAGCGGCAGATGAAAGTGCAACTACATGTTGTAAAAGGTTTGCTTCAGTTCAACTTCCTTGCGAAGAAGAAGACCGAAGAAAATACAGGGAACTTCTAATAACAACACAAAATACAGAAAACTATCTAACGGGAATAATAATGGTTGACGAAACACTTCGCCAAAAAGACTCATCAGGAAAATTATTTACTGAAATTCTAAAAGAAAAGGGAATACTCTCTGGAATAAAAGTAGACCTTGGTCTTGAAGATTTTGGAACAAATGGAGAACAAATAACAAAAGGTCTTGATGGCTTGGATGCAAGACTCGCTGAATACGCTTCTCTTGGTGCAAAATTTGCAAAATGGCGTGCAGTATTCTCTGCAGAATCAGGATTTCCAACTGACGAGCTTGTACATAAAGCTAACTCAATAATGGTTGAATATGCATCTTTGTGTCAAAAAAATAATATTGTGCCAATAATGGAGCCTGAGATTTTAATGGATGGAGTACACAAAGCACAAGATGTAAAAATGACGTTAGAAAAAATTCTAAAAGATTTATTTCAAAAATGTCGTGATTCTGGAATTGAAATAGAAGGAGTTATTTTAAAAACTGCGATGGTTGAATCAAATAAAGATGATACAAATAGTACAACACCAGCTGAAGTCGCTACTTGGACCGTAGACGCTCTTAGAAATACAGTTCCTGAAAACATTGGTGGGGTGGTCTATCTATCTGGTGGAATGCAATCGGACGAAGCAATAGAAAACTTCAAAGCGATTATGGCAAAAGGACAGGATCTTCCTTTCAAAATGACTTTTTCATTTTCTCGTGCAATTCAAAACCCAGTCTTGGAAGAATACGCAAAAGGAAATATTGAAAAAGCAAAAGAAAATTATTTAGAACGACTACAAAAATTAAGTAAATAATAAATGAAAGAAGAATTACAAAAAATTATTAAAGGAGAAATACTAGATAGCGATGAAGTGTTAGAAAAATATTCTCATGACGCTAGTATTTTTGAAATTCGACCAGAACTTGTAATTTTTCCAAAAAGCAAAGATGACATAATGTCTCTTGTAAAATTCTTGAATAAAAACAGAAAGAAATATCCTAAAGCCTCTATCACTGTTCGTTCTGCGGGAACTTGTATGTCAGGTGGCGCAGTAAACGACTCTATTATAGTAGACGTAACGAAATATATGGGACACATTGTTTCGATGAATCGAATAAAAGACTATCAACACGGTCTACTTTTCAGTGGGGCAAATCCAGTGACCATAAGCGGGGAAGCGGTGGTAGAACCGGGGTGTTATTATCGTGATTTTGAAACAGAAGCAGAGAAATATAATTTACTTTTACCGTGCTACACCGCATCAAAAACCATAAACGCAATTGGTGGAATGGTTGGAAATAATTCTGGCGGAGAACTTACCTTGAAGTACGGAAAAACTGAAGATTATATAAAAGAATTGAAAGTTATTTTGGCAGATGGGTATGAATACACAATAAAACCACTTTCAAGGCGAGATCTTTATGGGAAAATTGCTCAAAATGATTTTGAAGGTGAGCTATATAAAAAAATAAATGATATTTACGAAAACAATAAAGAAGAAATAAGTTCTCGCCGGCCAAAAGTTTCTAAAAATTCTGCTGGATACAACATCTGGAATATTTGGAAAAAAGATAAAAACGGAGAAGATATTTTTGATCCATGCCAACTTATTATTGGATCTCAGGGAACACTTGGAATTGTTACCGAAGTAACTCTAAGACTAGTTGAACCAAAACCAAATAAAGCTTTGGCTGTTTTATTTTTAACAGATCTTAAAAATCTTGGGTCTATTTTAAATGAAATACTCAAACACAACCCAACAACGATTGAATCTTTCGATGATAAAACTTTCAAATTGGCAATGCGATATTTTGGAGAATTTGTAAAACAAAATGGTATTTGGGATTCTATAAAATTCTCTCTTTCATTCTGGCCAGAGTTTTTTATGTTACTTGGTGGAGTTCCAAAAATGATGTTACTTGTCGAATGTTGGGCCGATGATCAATTTGAGGCAAACAAAATTGCGAACGACATAATCAAAAGTGTAAAAAAATATAACGTAACAGGTAGAACAACAAGTAGCGAAACAGAAAATGAAAAATATTGGAAAATGCGAAGAGAAAGTTTTTCTTTACTTCGAAAACATTCAGGAAAACTTCGAACAGTGCCATTTATCGACGACATCATTGTGCCACCTCAAATACTTCCAGAATTTCTACCAAAACTTGATGCACTAATAGAG
>DAORIO010000006.1:0-23221 GCA_035438585.1 Minisyncoccota bacterium
TTGTGTACTAATTTCCACTTTACGAACGCCACGAGCTTCTGTACCATCTTCTAAATTTATTTTTTTCATAATAGAAAATTATTTTAATAATGATTAATAAACACCAAAAAACAAAATACCACCCTAATTTATTTATATTATATATTTTTTTGTATTAAATTACTGGACAAATGTGGATAATTTAAAATATATCTATTATTCTAAGCCTGATTTTCTCATAACCACCAAAAAAACTTTTTTCAATAATACCAATCAAATCCACCATTGAACCCTCCTTTAAGTTTTTTTCATAATCTTCTGGTTTTTTAAAAAAAGCAATTGCCTTAATTATTTGACCATTTTGACTAATTTCAAGCTCTAAATGATTTTTTTCCTTACCAAACAACTTAATTTTCAAAACTAAAGCATCTTTAAGTCTAAAAATTGGTTTTGGATTACCCATTCCAAACGGGGCAAACTTTTCCATCTCTATTACACCCTGTCTATGTGTAAAATAAGGCTCAAATTCTATAAAATCATTACTTTCCTCATCTATTTCTGCATTTATTTTCAAAAAAGCCTCTTCTAGAGCTATCGGCAAATTGTGAATCTCTTCATCCTTAACTGAAAATCCACCCGCTTTCTTGTGTCCGCCTATGTCTATAAATGATTCTGCTGTGTTTTTCATAATATTTACAACATCAGCTCCCCCAAAAGAACGACAAGATCCTTTGATTATCTCTTTCTCTCCATGAGTTCTACCCCAAACAAAAGTTGTTTTTTTATACTCCTCACAAAGCTTGCTAGCCAAAAGGCCCAACAACCCCGGACTCCAAGTCGGGCTTCCAACACAAATAACATTCTCAAAACCTCTTGTTTTTATACTCTTATTGGCTTCTTTCATCATACTCGCGACGATTATCTTTCTTTTATCGGATAGTTTTGCCAAATCTTCAGATAAAATATCGGCAGAATCCTTGTCTTCAGCACTTAAAAGCTGGTATGCCTTATAAGCTTCGTCCATTCGTGAAGCGGCATTTATCTTTGGAGCAATAGAAAAATTTATATCGTCTTCTGTGATATTTCTAATATTTATTTTTGATCTATCAGCCAAAGCTTTGAGTCCGAGGCGTTTCCCTTTTCTCATAACCATAAGGCCGTATTTTGCCAAAACCCTATTTTCGTCAATGAGCGGAACTTGATCAGCAATAGTCGACAGGGCCACCAAATCAAGCAACCATTTCTCTTTACCTAGTGGATATTTAAAATATTCATGATATTTATCTAGAAAACCCAAAATAACTTTGTAAGTAATTCCTGTTCCGCAAAGTTCTTTGAATGGATACTTTGAGCTCTTAAGTTTTGGATTTATTAAAGCAAATGGTTTGGGTAAAATATCTGGTGCTTCGTGGTGATCAATAACAATAACGTTTACTCCATTTGCTTCAGCAAAATCAATCGCCTCTCTTGCTGTTGTTCCTAAATCAATAGTAATAAGTAAAGTCGTTTTTAAATCTATAATTTTCTCTAGTATCCCTTGATGGAGCCCGTAACCCAAAGTATTTCGATCAGGAATGTATACTTCCAAATGTCTAACCCCCAAACTCCTTAAAAATTCAGATAGTATTGTCGCCCCAGGTATTCCGTCACAGTCATAGTCAGAGTATATAGCTATTTTCTCTCCTGTTGTTATAGCGCTAAAAATTCTCTCAATCGCTTTTTCAAGATCAGGCAAAAGTTTAGGGTCGTGCAAATCCCTTATATAATCAGGATTTAAAAACTTTTCTTTTTCAATTTCTGTTTTAATACCTATTTTTTCAAATAGTTTATCGAAAACATTTTCCATATTGGATTCATTAGAGGTCTTTTGCGTAAGCATGGTCAAAATTGTATCATGGAAACATGAATGACTGTATTTTTTGCAAAATAATCAAAGGAGAAATTCCAAGCTATAAAATTTATGAAGATAAATCTTTTATTTCGTTCTTAGACATCAACCCAGTATCAAAAGGACACGTTCTTATAATTCCTAAAAATCACATTGAGTGGATGCAAGAAGCTGAAGACTCATTAATTAGCAAGGTTTTTATATTGGCTAAAAAAATAATGCTAACTATAAAAGAAAAACTACCGTGTGATTATGTACAAGTATCTGTTGTTGGTAAAGATGTTCCGCATTTTCATGTGCATTTGATACCAAGAAACCTAGGAGACGACATACATCATAAAGAAGTACTTAAATACAGAGATGGTGAAATAAACGAAATAATAAATAAAATAAAAATGTAAAAGAAAAAGCGACCTTGCATGGTCGCTTTTTAAATTTTTGATTGATTTATTAATAGACGGGTTTAAAGCTATTTTATTATAGCTTCTATGCCAACAAGGTTACCAAAAGCCAAAAAATCAAGAGTTGCCCCTCCTCCAGTCGAAACAAACTTATATTTTCCAAGACTATTTTCCTTTTCAAGGATAGCGAGCGTATCTCCTCCCCCTAAATAAACGTCCCCTGTTACATCCGCCAAAAAATAAAGTAAGTTATTGGTTGTCTTATCGAATCCATTCTCATAATTTCCGAGTGGTCCATTCCAAAGAATTGTTTTTGCCTCTTTCGCTAACTCAAAAATCTGTTCCATACTTTTATGTCCAATATCTACAATATTTTCATCTTCTGTTACTTCATTTAAAAGTCTTTCCTTTACTCCATTTGGGCCTGTCACCACAACGTCTACCGGAAGGTGCAAATTTGCTCTACCTAAAAATGGTTCGGTTAGTTCTGGATTGTCAGCCAATGACACCCCAGTTTCAAAACCCTGTGCTTCAAAAAAAGAATTTGCTAATGCTCCGGCAACATACACATTATCTGCTCGATCCAAAAAGTTTTTAAGTAACGGAACTTTTGTACTGATTTTTGCACCACCTGAAATAAATAAAAATGGATGGTTGGGATTTTCTGAAACAATACTCAAATTTTCAATTTCATTTAAAATACCGAATCCGAAAAAAGATGGTAAATATTTTGGAAGTCCTACTATACTTGCGTGCTCGCGGTGTGAAACAGAAAACGCATCATTTACATAAAAGTTTGCAATACTTGAAAGCTCTTTTGCAAATGAGTCGTCATTTTTTTCTTCCAATTCGTTTCTACGAATATTTTCAACTAGAACAATTTCATTTTCTTCTATACTTTTTTTTATATCTGAAACATTAGGATTTTCACAAAAGAAAGCTTCTATTTGTTTTTGTTTCAATAAATAAACAAAAGGTAAAAGTGAATCTTCTTTTTTACCACGATGACTAATTATAATAATTTTACATCCTTTGTCTTTTAGAAAATTAATAGTCGGAAGACTTTGTAAAAACCGCTGGCTATTTATCTCAGGATTTCCAGGGACATTATAGTCAACTCTCAAAATAACAATATCGCCAGTGGCGCCATTAAAATTTTCTATTTTATATGGAATAATTTTATCCTGCATAAGAAATAATTTGTAAGAACTTTTTAGCATTTAGACTTGCTCGTCCAACCAAAAGGCCATCGACACCGCCTGCGCTCAAAAAATTTTCAGCATTTACTTCGTCTACTGACCCACCGTATAAAATCTTTGGGGCTTTTTCAATTTTAAATAATTCTCTAATTGTTTTTTTAATAAACAAAGCCATTTCTTTTGCTTCATCAGGAGTTGCCTGTCTTTCAGCGTTACTTCCAATAGCCCAAATCGGTTCATAGGCAACAATTATTTTTGTAATTTTATTTTCTGGCACAAGTGACAATGATTTTGAAAGTTGATTTTTAATAAACTTAAAAAACTCTCCTTGATTATCTCGGACCGATTCTCCAACACACAAAACTGGAGTTACTCCTTCAGAAAGAAGGCTTTGTACTTTTTTAGAAACAACTTCATCTGTTGTGCCCGCAAGCCTTGACTCTGAATGACCAACAATTGAGTACTTCACCCCTAAAGTTTTTAAATGTCTTGGAGAAAGAGTGCCAGTAAAAGATCCAACTGATTCGAGTCCTGTGTCTTGAGCTCCCAATATTAAACTTCCTTTTAGTCCATAAAAAAGAGATTGAAAAAAGGGCGGAGGGCAAACAACGACTTCAGAATTTTTAAATTTTCTTAGATTTTTAGCAATATCAGTAAAAAGTTTTTTAGCAGTTTTTGGATCATTTGGATTAGTCTTCCAATTTCCAATAATTATTTTCTTTTGCATCCTTTGATTTTACCTTAAATATTAAATTCTTTCTAATAAAAAAACTCGGACAACGCCGAGCTTTTTTATTTTATATATTTAGATACTAAAACTAATTATTACAGCACCTGGTCTTCCCGTGTCACCCCGACATGTTCCAGGAACGTTACAAGACAAATTTGTACTCAAAGCGTCACCACCATATCCACCATTACCGAAATTATCCTGTTGACCAGAAGGTCCACCCATACCACCAGTAACACCTGTATCAAAAACTACTGAACCATTTATATTTTTTGTGACTCTAACTTTTCCATCAAGTCCAATTTGAGGAGTAGTACTTTGACCTGATCCAGTAAGACCTCCAATACCAACATTTGAACCCCCGGCAAAAGCACCTTTTCCACCCTTACCACCCGTAACCGTTATATTAACTGCTGGCAAATTGTAAGGTGCACCAGTAGCATTTCCATTAAAGTAACTGTTTCCGCCGTCTTCACCTGTTCCATAATTTACATTACTTGAGTTCCAAGAATCTTCTACCCCACCTCCTCCAGCACTTCCAACACCTATTGTATACAGCCAACCAGGAGCAACTGTTACACTTGTAGACGTTATACCTCCGGCACCTCCTCCGCCTCCTCCACCGCGTCTTACACAACCAGAAAGACTTGGTGACATATTAAACACACAACCATTCGCACCATAACCATTTCCAATATACTGAGAATCGATGGACGCTCCACCACCACCTCCTCCTCCACCAACAACTGTTACAGAAATTTGACTAAGTCCAGCTGGGGCAATAAATCTAGGTATACCTGTAGTTGGGGCGCAGTTTCCACATATAGCTTGGAAATTTGCCGGATTACCATAAATACTATAATTTCCAGTACTTACATCTTTTGTATAGTAAATTGCCACATTTGTTTGTTCTGTTGAATCACTTGCAGAAGAACAACCAAGGTCATCAGGGAAATCGGTGTTTCCATCTCCATCATTATCAATTGTATCGTTACATTGTGTTGTTGGAGGAGTTACCCCATCATCTTCATCATTGTCAGATGAAGACGTACAACCTGAGTCTGCAGGAAAGTCTATATCTCCATCTCCGTCGTTATCTATTCCATCACTACACTCTGGTGATGCAGCGGGTGCTCCACATAAAACTAATTTTCCAGCAGAATCTGCGCAAACATATGAATTAGTACCGTTAGCAAGTTTATGAACATACAAATCACCACTATTAGAAGGATTTATTGCATCTTTTACAAAAACATCTCTAGAAAAAAGTGCATTGTTCCAAGCAACAAAACCTTGAACACCCAAGCCTCCATTTTTTAACTGACCAGTCGTACCCACATTTATTGGGGCTTCTGCATTATTACCAGGAGGGCTTCCTGCTGGAGCAACCCAGTTTGTTGCATAAGAAATACCGGCTGATAATGTTAGACCTAGAACGATTATTTTTAATCCATTTAAAACTTGCTTTTTCATATGTTTATAATTTTACCATGCTAATAATAATTTTTATTAAAAATTGTTTATAATTTTATCTTTCTTCAATGATTGGTTTTATGTTTCCGCTTCCACCGCCACCTCCTGGAGGTGTTACGTTACAATCTGTCGCAACAATAACTGAAACTTGAGAGCTTGCTGAATCTCCGGCGCCGTCAATACAAGATATTGAATAATTTAATGTATCTCCATCAGAAATATTAGTTGGAATAAACGGACCAAAATCAACAAATCCATTATTGTTTAGGTTATTCAAGAAAACAGAGAAACTATTCCATCCTGGAGCACCTCCAGTCGGCCCAGAAAAACCTGTTGTACAAGAAGAAAATGGATTTGATTGTGCACTAGCCGAACTTACAGTCAACGTAAGAGGGTCGCCCGGTTCAATACAAGAAGTATTAGTGTTTAAATCCAAGTAAACATTTGCACTATTTCTCGGCACCACAGTAATCGAATCAGTAACAATTGGAATATGAGTATTATTTAACTTATCTTCACAAGTAATATTGTAATAAACTATATCTCCAACACTTGCTCCTCCTATATCAATACCAGGGAAACTTCCGTCTGGATCATAAGTTGCATTATTCATTGCGTTCCATGCTGTTGTCGGAGAAGAAGTTATGTCACAAGTTCCAGAATTAAAATCTCCAGCTAATTTTTTAATATCAATCTTTACAGTTCCACCTTCTTCGACAGTATTTGAATTTCCGTCATTATCATTTTCATCAATTGCATTAATTGCTAACTGTAAACCATTAAGCCCTATAACTGAAACTTGGGTTGAGGCTACATAATTTTGCAAAGTATTTTTATCTCTACATGTCAAAGTATATGTTGTCGTTGCTGGTATAACAGATACATTATTTTCAATTGCGGTAAATGAATTACCTGCAAAAAGATCTGTTTTTGGCCCAAACCAAGCACCGTTTGGAGATGAAACTCCCCCCATACCAATTGCAGAACATTCTAAATCTTTATTTAAAACAGACTCCCATCTTAGAGAAATTTTTTCTCCTGGGTTTACTTGACTAATAGCCTGACTTCCAGAAACGTAAGGATCTTTGTGTGCAGTTAAAACAAGAGAAACATTTTCGTTTACAACAACAGTATCTTGACCACAAACAATATTAGGGGCTCCGCCACAAGAAGCTCCAGTAGTTCCAGTACCCCTTGTACAACTTAGTTTAAAAATAGTTGAATCACCGACAGCACTCCCTGGAACAAGCACATCATTAATAACACCAGATGTTCCCAAGAAAATATACGGTAATGGTTGGAAAAGAGGAGTTGTCCATTTTGGATTTGTATAAACTACTCCATTAAAAGTAGTCATTCCTACACACGTATTTGGAACTATTGCATTTGTTGTCCAAGTTATGTCAGTCAAGAAAAATCCATTTGCGTCTGGAACATTTTTAGGATTAGCACTAACAACAACTGACGCAACCTTACCTCCAGGAAGAATTGTTACTAAAATATTTCTAACCATTGGACCAATAGTCCCTGTCCCATTCTCATCCCCGTCACAAGTAATTGTAAAAGACTTAGTTATTGCAGCTGATGTTGTATTCAAAAAAGTAAGAGCTGGCCATGCGTGTCCTCCATTTGTTGAACTTCGCCCTGGATTTCCAGAGAGCCAGTCACCACTTGCCTTACAGCTATTTGGCACTACATCTAAAACATTCCAACTCAGCACAACGTTATTATTTGAAGAAGTTGAAGACGTTGAAACAGAAGGTGTTTGTTGATTTGCTGTTACGCTTCCAGAAGTTGTTGTTGCTGTAAAAGTTACAAGAGATTTGCCACCAGCATTTCCATCAATAAAAACTTGACTCATGTCTATCCATCCAACATTTAATGGTCCACCCCATGCAAAACCAGACAAAAACCTTTGCCCTTGTGCATTTGGTTGACTAACACTAACAGAGTAAGACCCGCTTTGATTTCCAGCAAAAACAGCATCACCAGAAAAACTAATCCAACCATCCCATCCGCCATTAGGATTGTCTGACATAGAACTACAATTACCAGGAACATTTGTACCTAGTGTGTTTAATGTAGCACTACAAAATCTAGCCCAACCAACAATATTATTCCCAACAAGACGAGCATTTACCGGAGTGGTACCAGAGCCGACAGGAAAACCAGAAAGACCTCCAAATTTAACCCAGCCATAACTTTTAGCTCCAGTATTAGCATCTACTGGATTTGCCCAAGCATATCCAGACAAATTACCACTAGAATCAATCACAACCTGATAATTTACAGGATTATTCACTCCATCCTTAAAAGAAATCCACCCAGCACCACCCGGAGAACCAGTCGGCTGACCAATACCTGCCCAAGCCCAACCATCCATTTCTTGAAAAGATGTCTGAGCTTTTAATATAGAAACATCACCAAAAACAAAAAAACCGATAACTAATACTCCTAATATAGAAAGAAAGAATTTTTTAGTGTTTTTCATTTTATAAGTTATTTAAAATATCTAATTTTTGTTCTTCTGTATAAGACTCTTCTTTTGAATCTTTTGTAATAGACTCGAGGACCTCCGTGTTCTTTTCTTTGGTTACCTCAGTTTCTTCAGACTGAACAGCATTTAGTAATTTCATTTTTTCCTCTAGTGTTGGTTCTTTGTTTACAAAATATTTATAAACAAATATTCCACCTAAGATAATTAATAAAACAATAATAATCCAAGTTATTACCTTTTTAGAGTCGTATTCAGTAATATCTTTTCTAGGATTAGAAAGATTGTAAAGATTTTTTTGCATTGTCTATAAATTATAGCAACAAATCAAAAGTAGTATAAAATATTTGTGGAAAACAAAAATCTTTGACACAAAAATAACAAAAGAGTAAAGTACTAAAAACCCCTAAAACCTCTGCACATGAAAAACAAATACAAAATACTTAGTGTAATTATCTCTTGTTTGCTCGCATACTTAAGCTACAACAACCCCGTAAATGACAGGGACGAAATTGTACCCCAAATTATTCTCCATACATGGATAACCTCTATGTATATATGTATAATTATTTTTTCAATAAACGAACAAGATTTGCTAACTAGTGAAGAAAAAGAAGAAATAGAGAAAAACTTTAAAGAAAACAACTCGAACTTGAATTACTTAATAATCTTTATGTTTTTTTCTTTCGTGTCATTATCTGCTGCAAATATAATTATTTCAGTGAATTATTATTCCCCAAGAACCATCTCATTATTATTTGCTGTTTTATTTTTTGCGTCTTTTTCGATTTCGTCTGTTATGTGTTCAAATCGTTTTGATAAAAGAGATCTAAAAATACAATGGATTTTTTCTTTTACACTTATACCGACACTGTCTGTGTTTGCAGTATCAATATTGGCAGCAGATTTATTTGAAAAAATAAAAATAAACCAACTATGGTTAATGATTTTTGTTTTTGTTTTATTCTTTATTTCTTTTCTGTCTTTTTATATTACAAAAAAAGAAATGCCCGCAAGCAAAAAGCCCGCTACTTAGCGGGCTTTTTTTATTCTTCCAAAAATTTCATTACAGCTTCTTTTGTCAAAACATCTTCAATATAAGCTTCAGCTCTATTTCTATCGGCGCCTTGATATTGAGACATTATCAATTCAACTTCTTTATTTATTTCTTCAGTTTCTGGGAATAGTTTATTTTCTTTAGCAATATCTCTTACTACTAGTGCAAGGGTCACCCTTTTTTCTGCATCTTTTGCAAAATCCGCACGCATTTCCTCTTCTGTCTTTCCAATTTGTTTTACATAATCTTCAAACTTAAGACCTGCATCTGCAATATTTTGTTTTGCTACTTGAAATAATTGCTCTTGTTCTGCGTTAACTAAAATTTTAGGAAGCTCTACTTTTGTTTCTTTTATTAAAGCATCCGCAATTCGAGTTCTCTTGTCACTTTTTTGCTTCAACTTTTTTTCTTCCAAAATATTTTCTTTTAACTTTGTCTTAAGTTCAGAAATATCTTTAAAGTTTCCAAGAGATTGTGCAAAAGCATCATCTAAATCTGGAAGATTTTCTTCTTTAAGCTCTGGGTGATCATGTGTATGTACTGAATTATCACCGTGCGCATGAAGTGCGTCGTGAATACGCATCTTTTGAATTGTCCTCATTGTGTCTTCAATTTCTTTATCTGTTACATCAAGACTTTCTTCTTTTTCTTCTTTCACAACTTCTTTTGCGATTTTTTTATAATCTTTTTTTGGAAGCTCTGGAAGCGTAGCGATCAAAATATTGTATTCAAGTGGATTTCCTTTTGCTATTTTTGAAATAGTAATATGAGGCCTTCCAAGAGTTTCAATCTTGTTTTCTTTTACAATTTCAGCAAACTGCTCTCCAATAGCGAATGCCGCCATTTCTTCCAAAAGAACCATCTCTGGAATATTTTTCTTAACTATTTCAGCTGGAGCTTGCCCCTTTCTAAATCCCGTAAATTCCCTGTCTTTTCCCAGAACTTCTAGGGCCTTTGCCTCAAAAGATTCAAATTTTTCCGCTGGTATAATAGCATCAATTTTTGTAATACTTTCTGGCATTTTTGTTATTTTTATATCCATAAGTGAAGACACTTTAACACAGAATTCCTGAAAATCAAAAAAACACCTCGCTTTAGTGGCGAGGTGTTTTTTGGCGAATTATTCCATCTCAACTTCAAGCGAATTGAAATTTGTTGCTTCCATATCTGCCTCGATTGATTCTACATCCGAAGAATCAGACTGTGCATTCATTGAATCATTTGATTCTTGCATTTGAGCTGTTCCCTCTGTGTTATTGTTTATTGTTTCTTCTTTAGAACCACCACTAAACAAAAGGTATCCCAAAACTACAACGATTACTATTGCGATTATTGACCAAACGAGTGAGCCTGATTTACTTTCACTACTAGCAGGATTAGCAGAGCTTCCGTTTGTTAAATTATTGTCTCCTTCCATAATTTTTTTCTAAAAAAATAAAGATAATCGACCCTTTTAATTTCTTCCTGAATTATCGTCACTTGAATTATCTCTTAAATCTTTCAACGCTACAAGAGCTTTTTTTAGATTTTCAAAAGAAGATTTTATTTCTTGTTTTGTTGAATCAAGATAACCCTTAACTAAATCACGAGATGCATCTGATTTTGTCTCCCATTCAAGTTTTGCCTTTGCCCAAAAATCTTTAGCTTGAGCTAAATCAGTTTTAGCGTTTTCTAAATTAAGGCTAACTTCAGTTGTATCTTTTCCTTCAGCCTTAAATTTATTCATAGCTGTTTCAATTCTTAAAATAAATTTTTCAATATGTTTTACCGCGCCATCAAATCGATTAAACACATCTTGTGCTGAAAATTTTCTTCTGGAATCATCATTTCTTTCGCTTCCATCTTCTTTATTTTCTTTTTTCATAAAAACACTTCTGATTTTGTCTCCCAAATTTTTATTATCTTCTGTTGATCTTTCGTGAGACCCTTTTATATCATTTTCTCTAGAATTTCTATTTTCAGTTTCAAGATTTAAAACTGCATCAATTTCTGCGCTAGTTAGTGTTGGATATTTAATCATTATCTCGCTGATAATTTCAGATCTAGTTTTTGCAGATGTTGAAAATAGCGACTTTTTATCATTTATTTCAACTTTAACAATAGTTTCATTTGTAAAAATATTTGCTTCTATTTCAAGCCCACCACTAGAAGAACTTGAATCATCATTTGACTGATCATTTAAATGATCGTCTGACCAACCAGAATTCGATGACCCTTTTCCGCTATTTCCATCTTTGGCGTACGCACTAGGTGCAGACAATATTAAGGCGAATAAAAAAACAAGAATTGATAAATTTAATATTTTTTTCATAAATTTTATTTAAATTAATAAAGCCAAAAGGCTACGACGTATATTATAACGCACACTATAATTAATAAGTAACGCAAAACAAAAAAACCTCGCAATTGCGAGGTTTTTTTGTTTTATTTAGATAATAATCGCCACTATTAGAAGGGCAACAATATTTAAAATTTTAATCATCGGATTTATAGCAGGCCCAGCAGTATCTTTATAAGGATCTCCAACTGTGTCTCCTGTTACAGACGCCTTATGAGCATCTCCTCCTTTTCCACCAAAATTCCCAAGTTCGATATATTTTTTAGCATTATCCCATGCACCTCCACCTGAAGTCATAGAAACAGCAACGAATATTCCAGTAATAATTGCTCCAATAAGCAAACCTCCCAAAGCTTCTACACCCAAAGCAAATCCAACTATTATTGGCACGACTACAGGTAATAGTGCTGGGAAAATCATTTCACGAATTGCACTCTTTGTAACAATATCAACTGTTCTTCCATAATCAGGCTTCTCAGTTCCAGCCATAATTCCTGAGTGATTCTTAAATTGATCTCGAACATCTTCAACAACCGCTCCGGCAGCTTTTCCAACGGCTTCCATAGAAAGTGCTCCGAAGAAATATGGAAGCAATCCTCCAATAAATAGCCCCGCCAAAACTCTTGGGTCGTCAATAAAGAAAGCATAACCATCTCCGATCGAATGAGTAAAGTCTGCAAACAAAACAAGTGAAGCAAGAGCGGCTGAACCAATAGCGTAACCCTTTGTTACCGCCTTTGTTGTATTTCCAACAGCATCAAGTGGATCAGTAATATCTCTAACTTCTTTTCCAAGTTCGCTCATCTCAGCAATACCTCCAGCATTGTCTGTGATTGGACCATAAGCATCAATTGTAACAATTATTCCAGCCATTCCAAGCATTGCCATTGCAGCAATTGCAACACCGTAAATTCCAGCAAACGCATATGCTCCTAGCATTCCAGCAACAATAACAATAACAGGCGCAGCGGTTGATCTCATAGAAAGAGCAAGTCCTGCAATTATGTTTGTCCCGTGACCTGTTGTTGATGCCTTAGCCAATTTTTTTACAGGAGAAAAAGAAGTTGATGTGTAGTATTCAGTAATAACAATCAACAATCCTGTAACAACAAGCCCAACGACTGATGACAAGAATACATTCATGATATCTGCTTCAACAAAAAATTGTTTTACAACAAAGTAAAATGCTGCAGCAGCAATCAACCCCGATGCAATCAGACCTTTGTAAAGTGCCATCATTATATTTCCTTTTTTACCTAGTCGAATGAAAGCAAGACCAATAATAGAAGCAAGTACAGCAACTGCCCCTAATACCAATGGAAATACAACCAATTCTGAATCAGCACCGAAGAAAATAACTCCAAGTAGCATTGCCGCTACAGTTGTAACAGCATAAGTTTCAAACAAATCAGCTGCCATACCTGCACAGTCTCCAACATTGTCTCCTACGTTGTCCGCAATCACAGCAGGATTTCGAGGATCATCTTCTGGAATTCCAGCTTCAACTTTTCCAACCAAGTCAGCTCCAACGTCTGCTGCTTTTGTAAAGATTCCACCACCAAGTCTTGCGAAAATAGAGATCAAAGATCCTCCAAATCCAAAACCAACAAGAGCGTGTGTGTCTTTTGTTATGAAATAAATCAAAGCAGTTCCAAGTAGCGCAAGTCCAACAACCAACATTCCAGTTACAGACCCACCGCCAACAGCAACAGCCAAAGCTTTTTTCATTCCACCTCGCGCTGCTTCAGTTGTTCGAACGTTAGCCCGAACAGAAACATACATTCCTATAAAACCAGCTAGTCCTGAGAAAATTGCTCCAACCAAAAATCCAATTGCAGCACTCCATCCCAAAGAAGGAATAAATCCAAGTACAACAAACAAAACAACCGCAACCATAGCAATAGTTTTATATTGTCTTGTCATGTAAGCCTTTGCTCCGATTTGAATTGCTTTCGCAATTTCTTTCATTTTGTCATTACCTTCTGGCATTTTAAGAATTGACCATGTTCTGATCAATCCATAAACTATTGCTGCTCCCGCTGCTCCAAATATTAACGCTTGCATATAAATTTAATTTAAAAAATAATAATTAATTTTCCGACTTTATAACTTTATAAACTTTCTACTCTACAACTTCGTTATCTTCTTTTTTATCATTTTCACCTTCTTTTTGTAAAGATGAAATTGCAGTTTTTAAATCTGTTAGAGATGTATACTCTTCTTTTTCTTCACTTGTATCTACCACTTCTTCTCCATCAGACGAAACTACTGTTTCAGCTGTAACACCTTTTATATCAATTCTCCAACCAGTAAGTTTTGCAGCCAAGCGAACATTTTGCCCGCCTTTTCCAATCGCCAAAGATAATTGATCATCTGCCACTTCAACAAAAGCCTTATGTTCTTCTTCGTTTACTTGAATATCCAATGCCTTTGCTGGTGAAATAGATTTCGCAATAAACGCAGAAGAATCAGCTGACCATTCAATGATATCTATTTTTTCACCAGAGAGCTCACCCATAACAGTAGTAACTCGAACTCCTTTTTGTCCGACACAAGAACCAACTGGATCTACTGATTCGTCATTTGACCAAACAGCAATCTTTGACCGAGAACCTGGTTCACGTGCAATAGATTTTATTTCAACAACTCCACTTGCTATTTCTGGAGCTTCCATTTCAAATAATTTTTTCAAAAACATAGGATGTGTTCTTGAGAGCCTCAATGTTACACCCCTTGGTCCTTCGTCAACATTATAAAGATAAGCACGAAGTCTTTCTCCTCTTCGGAAAAATTCTCCAGGAATTTGTTCTTCAGCTGGAAGTATTCCAACCGCTCTTCCAAAATCTACAAAAACCATCCCGCGCTCAATTTTCTGAACAATTCCAGAAACAATATCACCCGACTTTCCACCAAATTCTCCAACAATTGATTCACGTTCTGCTTCACGAATTCTTTGAATAATAACTTGCTTTGCAGTTTGTGCAGCAATTCTTCCAAAATCTTCTTGTGTTTCTAGTGGAAAAATTATTTCTTCTCCAAGCTCTGCGTTTCCTTTCATTATTTTTGCATCTTCAAGAAGAATATGTTTTTCTGGATCAAATCGAACTCTTCCGTCGTCTTCTGTGTTTTCATTTTCATCGAGTGTTAAAATTTCTTCTTCGCCATCTTTTGGCATAACTGCAGTCGTTTCATCTACCACTTTTTTAATTTGAGAAAAAGTAGTTGTACCAGTATTCAAATCAAAATGCGCTCGGACTATTTGTCCGCGCTTTCCGTAATCTTTTTTATAAGCCGCTGCGAGCGCTTGCTCGATGGCTTCTATTATTTTTTCTTTTGGAATTTTGCGTTCAGCTTCTAATTGCTCAAGCGCAGAATTCATTGTTTTTAGATCTAACATATATAAATATTAAATTGTCTATTAAATTGTCGCCCTCCTCACCTTGAGGTCTTTATTAAAAAATCCCGCCCAAAGGGCAGGACTAATAATGCACTTATAGTAACATTTTGGATTTCTATGGTCAACAAATAAAAAAGCCCCGCACGAATGCAGGGCTTTAACCAATTAATTCAACTAAAACTATTACTGAATGAATTCTATTACTTGTGGCGCTGATCCAGCTTCGGTATTAAGCATTAGGTGGCTAATTTCAATCCAGTCTCCATTTTTATACCCCAGACTAAAAGCTGTGGTATTAATAGTTGTTCTGGTCTGAGATGTGACGCAACCGGTAATAAACTGAGTGTCACTCAACCAAATAGTAATTGGGTAAAAAGAATAAGGGGCAACCTGATATGAATAAAACAATTCAGGTGCCACAATGTTTATGGGTAATTTTACCCAACCAGTACCCGCTTGAGGTAAGGCAACAGGAGGAGCACCAACATCAGGCCCTCCAGTTCCAATGGAAACACTTACGTTTGCGTAAATGTTGCCATTGTTGTGTGGATCACTGATTTCATCATGCCCCGCAGGATCACAAGATACAAATACTGAAGAAATAAGGGTGGCAAGGATAAAGAGGAGGTTTTTCATGTTTTTCATGTTTTAAGTTTTTTGTGGTTCTTAATGAACTTTTTCTTTATTATACCACCATTAATACCCTTTTGTCAAGCCTATTCCAGACCCCTAAAATACGGTATAAATAAGACTATGTTAATACCTACAGTTATAGAAAAATCACAATTTGGCGAAAGAGCTTATGATATCTTCTCTCGCCTATTAAAAGAGCGAATTATCTTCCTCGGAGACGAAATAAACGACTATACAGGGAACCTTATAATCGCCCAGCTTCTTCACCTTGCACAAGAAGACCCTAAAAAAGACATATCGTTCTATATAAACACACCAGGTGGATCAGTTTCTTCAACTCTCGCTATTATCGACACAATGAACTTCATCAAGCCTGATGTTTCTACAATTTGTATTGGAATGGCAGCTTCAGGTGGAGCATGGCTACTTTCTTCAGGTGCCAAAGGAAAAAGGTTTTCACTTCCCCACTCTAAAGTAATGTTTCATCAGCCATTAGGTGGTGCAGGTGGACAAGCAACAGATATGAAAATTCAAATCGAAGAAATCTTGAAATCTAAAAAACTTTTGATCGACATGATGGCAAAAAATACTGGTCAAAAAGTTGAAAAAGTAGCCCAAGACGTCGAACGTGACTATTGGATGGACGCACAAGAAGCAAAAAAGTACGGAGTAATCGACGCAATAATAACTAAGAAATAAAAAAAGCCTCGAAAGAGGCTTTTTTTATTTCCTCCCACTTCCTTGAAAAAAAGTCGAAATCCTTGTAGAATGATGATGTTGAAATTAAAAATTAGAAAATCACTTATGAGAAAAACTGACGCTTTCAATCTTGGAATATACCAAAAAAATAAAAACTTTTTACTTACAATAAACCCTTGTCGGGATTTTAACCTTAAAAGGTTTTTAAACTAGCGCGATTTTTTTCATAAGTTTATAAACTTATGAATACAACATTAATGATACTTTCGGCCCTCGTTGTTGGAGGCGCAGTTGGTTATTGGTTGCGTATGCTTGTTCTTAAGGGAATTCGCGGATCAATGGAACTCGAAACAAAAGAGATGCTGGTTCGTGCCAAAGAAGAATCACAACGCATTATCGATGACGCAAAAAAGAAAAGTGACGAAAAAGAAGAAGAAATAAAAAAAATAGAAAGAGAAAAAGAACACGAATTTAAAAGAACAGAAGAAAGACTAATCAAAAAAGAAGCACTTTTAGATAGTCGGCAAATCGAAATCGATAAAGAAGTCGATCATATAAAATCAAAAATCGAAGAAGTAAAACAAATAAAAGAAAAAGCAGATGCAACTCTCGAGGCTCGTGTAGTGGAACTTGAAAAAATTTCTGGACTTTCAAAGAGTGAAGCAAAAGAATTAATGCTTGCTGAAATTTCTAGAAAAAATGAAGAGGATTTGCTTGTGCGAATGCAAAAACTTGAACAAAACTCTGAAGAAAAACTAGAGCGCCGAGCAAAAGATATTCTTGCAAATGTTATTCAAAGACTAGCCTCAGCAACGAACGCAGAAATTATGACGACGTCAGTTGCTATTCCGTCGGAAGACATAAAAGGGAAAATTATCGGAAAAGAAGGTAGAAATATTCGAGCCTTCGAAAGAGTGTCTGGTGTTGAATTAATTGTCGACGATACACCAGGACTTATTATTATCTCGTCGTTTGATCCAGTAAGAAGACAAGTTGCACGAGTTGCTCTTGAAAACCTTATTACCGACGGACGAATCCAACCTGCCAAAATCGAAGAGATGGTGGAAAAAGCGCGCGAAGAAATAAATAAAATAATAAAACAAAAAGGAGAACAAGCGGCTTATGAATGTGGAGTTTTCAATCTTGATCCTCGTATACTTGCGGTACTTGGAAGACTTCACTTTCGAACAAGTTACGGACAAAATGTTCTTCAGCATTCTATTGAAATGACTCATATAGCAGGAATGCTCGCTGAAGAATTGGGAGCAGATGTAAATATCGCAAAAGCTGGAGCACTTGTTCACGACATTGGAAAAGCACTCGACCACGAAGTTCAAGGCTCACACATTGAAATTGGTATTAGAGTACTCGAAAAATTTGGAGCAGATCCAAGAATAATCGTTGCAATGAAAAGTCATCATGACGACTATCCTTACGAAACAATAGAAGCGATAATTGTCCAAACAGCTGACGCTATTTCTGGTGGACGACCAGGCGCAAGACGCGACACAGTTGAAAATTATCTAAAGCGACTGGCTGATTTGGAAGGTATTGCAAACTCTATGGTCGGAGTTGAAAAAACTTACGCCCTTCAAGCCGGACGAGAAATCAGAATTTTTGTTACACCTGAAAAAATAAACGACCTCGAAGCAAGTAACCTTGCGCGTGAAGTTGCAAAAAGAGTTGAGGCAGAACTAAAATATCCAGGAGAAATTAAGGTCACCGTGATAAGAGAGACTCGTGTTATAGACTACGCTCGATAAAAATCAAATCAGTATCGAACCACCACGTCTCGCCCTGAGCTTGCCGAAAGGTTACAGTGATCAGAGAAACACGAGTAATAGACTATGCAAGATAAGGTCACATAAGGGCACACTTATACTGGTGAGTACTTACACCAAGCTTACGAAGTGCAAAATAGAAATAAAAAAACCTGTCACAAAAGCGACAGGTTTTTTGATTTTCAAATTGAAGCATTATTAATAGCATTGTAAAAATTCGTAAAAAGTTTTCTTTCTTTCATTTGAAATTTAAACATGTATGTCCCAAAAGATTCTTCATCTTTTGGGAAAAATCGATCAACGCACGTAAATCCTGACAATATTGGATAGCCCACATACTTTGGAGTAAAATTTGTTCCAATACTTTCAAATTTAAAATTTTCGACACCACAAAAAATTCTCAACTTTCTAAAAAAAATCATATTCTGAAAATGTTTAGGAAGAGAAGATTCTTCTATTTCTTGTGCGAAAAGTATTTTTAAAAGGTAACGGCCTTTTGAAAAATTATACATTGTATCTTCCATTTCTTCAGAAAAAATATAGTCATCGATCCCAGTGGCGAATACATACACATCACTCTTGATATTTTCAAAGACCAACTTTGTAACGATGTTTATCTTTTCCATTGATAAATTTCCAACCAGCAAGTCAGATGGATAGCGTATTTGGTATCGAACCCTGTCAATAAAATCTTTTGTTTCCATTGATATTTTCATAGTATTTGATTTTTAAATTTGTTTAACGCAATATTCCCACAAACCACCTCGTGGGTCAAATAAAAAATCCCTCACAAATGTGAGGGATTTTTTATTTGACCCAGACGTTTATCTCAATTTAAACTGCGCTTTAACTGTTACCATTACATCTTTCTCAACTGTTGTTGTGTCATACGATCCATAATCTTCAACATTTACAGAGTCCGGCGCAAGAAGTTGCACAACACCTGATGACGCACTTTCAATTTTTGAAACACGTGAACCTGCGCCTTTTGCAATAACATCCGCTCGAGCTTTTGCGTCTTCAACAGCCTTACCAAGAAGTGTAACCCTCAACTCTGCTAATTTTTCTTTTGAATAAAGATACTGTGGAGCTTGGAGTTGAATAAAAACCCCTTTTCCAGATATAGCTTCTCCTGATTCAGAAACTTTTTTGATTTTCAGAAGATCGCTCGACGAAACAGTAAATGACTGCGTCAAAACCATTCTTCCAGAACCTTCGATTTTTACACCTTGATAGTTGTAATCAAAAACTTCATAAGAAGAAACTGGGGCAAAATTTACTTCTTCTTTTGCTACACCAATATCAGTAAAGATTTTTTCTATAATAGCCTTGTCTTCCCCCACTCTCTTATAACCGGAAGCCAAAAGATCACGAGGTATTTGTCTTTCATAAGATCCGTACACCTTTCCAAGATCAGATTCAACTCTTTCTTTTGCGCTTCCTGTCACCGTAATTGCATTTTCAGTCGCCTTTATATTTTTTACTGCACTTGCTATAAAAATAAATGATAATATTAATGCCACAGCCAAAACTATAGCCGGAGCAACAAATGGTTTGTCTATAAATTTTGTATTCATACTTCTATTTTAGCACAAAATTAAATATTTAAATTCTAATAAATAAAACATTTATAACATTTTGTCAAAAAAATAACGCCCACTGTTCTGCTTGCACCAAAAATCCCTTGATATATAATGGATTTTGAACATTAAGGGCAGAATCCATTAGGATTATTCGTCGACAGTATTATGAGTTAATAATAAAAATTTATTATGAACAAACAAGACATGGTTGAATGGGTTCACGGAAAAGTTGGAGGTACAAAAGTTGCTTCTGAAGAAATCGTGAATGGCCTTCTTGATGCGATTGTATCAACACTTAAGAAGGGAGAAGAGGTATCTATCGCTGGACTTGGTATATTTTCAGTAAAAGATCGTGCGGCTCGTATGGCGCGCAATCCAAAAACAGGAGAACAAGTAAAGGTCCCAGCTACACGTGTGCCGAAATTTCGAGCAGCAAAAGCTCTTAAAGACGCGGTAAAATAATATTTATGTAAATATGTAAAAAATCTCAGCAATCGCTGAGATTTTTTACTATTTAGCTTTACACAACCCTAAATTACTGATATTATGATAACCGTTCCTAAATAACTAAATAACAACAATTTAAAAAAAATGTTTATGGGTAAAGTAATTATTTTAGTGCTTGCAAGTAATGCAGTCCAATTGACATTGGAAGAAAAAGCTTTCAAAGATTTTGCTGCCGGAGAACAAACAGCAAAAAAAGCTGAGGATTTGCAACTCCTCGCAGTACCAACAACAAACCTAAAGTCTTCAATTGAAGAACAGCAGGGACTTGGCAGAAAAGTGATTTTTGCCTCTTTTCCAAACGAAACCTTGCGTAATGCAAGAAATTTAGCGCAAACATTAAAGGAAACAAACACTCCTTTTTATTTGCTGGAGGTTTACGATTCTGAAATCGTAAAGAAATTCGAGAAAGACGGGGTACAGGTGAAGCGCATTACATCTGACAAAAAAGAAATCTTAGAAAAACTATTCCTCGAATGCTCAGAATTAGCCTTGAGTTTAAAGGTTCTTGAAGAAGCTTAAATTTTTCTGATTTTGTTTATTGTGGTTAATACACGAATCAGGACGACCCCAGAGAAAGTATTCTCTGGGGTTTTTATTTACTTTTTAATTTTATATGTTACTATAGTCAACCGAACCTTAAAACAAATAAATATGGAAGAAAAAACATTGTACTTCGTAGAAGTCGCAAATGAAACAAAAGTAGAGAATCATATTAAAAAAAATCCAGAAACCATTCCGGTGCAAGCTGAAAATATTTTTGATTTCCTTAATAAATCACACATTAAAGATTTCACAGAGATAATTTTTGATTACACAACAGCAGAACAAATACGCCAACGAGGGCAAAATTTGGACGCTATTAAAAATGCTTCTTTGCGTGGTGCTATTATAAAAATAGTACAACCTCAAGGACCTCAAAATGACAAGTACACTAAACACAAAAAAGAAATTGAGTTATCAATTCCCAAAATTAAAGAAATAACTTTAAACTAAGAAAGTGTAACTAACACTACCCCCACAAGGATCAAATTCCTTTTGGGGGTTTTTATTTGATTTAATAATAAATTTTGGTAGTATGATATTTACCAATGCGGGATTGGTTTAGTGGTAGAATACCTGCCTTCCAAGCAGGGGACAAGAGTTCGATTCTCTTATCCCGCACATAAAATACAGGGTCCGGATGCAACGCATTCGGGCTCTTGTATTTTACTGCGGTAGGAGAATCGAAAGCCGGAGACGCGAAGCCACCCCGAGTTTTACGAGGGATGTTGTCGAGGCGGGGTCGCGAAAATTTTATGCAATAAAAATTATTTGTGACCGATTCTCTTATCCCGCACAAATTAAAAAACCCAACTTTTGTTGGGTTTTTTAATTTGCTATACTACTAATTATGAAAAATACATATTTAATCGCAATTTTATTTTTAATAATAGGATTAATAGGTGGGCAATTTTTGGATTTGAATATAAATGATCAAGAAGGATCTGTTATAAGTACAACAGATATAAAATTAGATAGAGATGAAAATCTAGAACCAATCGAAAATTTCACAGTCATTGAAATACCAGACAACCAAAGACAATATGCCTGCTGGTCAGATGCAGGTGGCCCATTATTTATATCAGGAGAAGGATCAAATTCTGGAACAATTGTTATAGGAGGAATAACTTGGAGCTGTTATGCAATAACTTTTAATGTTTCTTAAACACCTTTAGATTCTCAATGCGAGACAAGTATTTTTCTCGCTTACTGTCGAAAAATAACAACAGCAGGACTTTTGTCCTGCTGTTGTTATTTTGTCGGAGTGCCGAGATATATCTCCTTACAGGAGCAGTACAAAAAGCGAGAATCGGTCACAAGTAAATTTACTGACGAAAATTTCTCGCAACCCCGGCTCGCTGTTTTTGCCTTTGTTGCACAAAACAAAAACAAGGCTCCGCCTTTCGATTCCGGACGCAAGTGAAGCAGTTCACTTGCTCACCCCGACAAAATAAAAAAGACAGAACAAGAGTTCTATCTTTTTTATTTTGTCGGGGTGCCGAGAATCGAACTCGGCCCTTATGTTCCCAAAACATATATACTACCGATATACTACACCCCGTTACAATGTCTTCAAATCCTATCACAAGAAGGAAAAAGAAAAAAGCCGTCCAAATAATTTGGTACGGCTTTATCAATTTCAACCTACTAAGAAAGATTTTTAGCAATTTCCACTTCTGCGATACATTTTTTTGTAATGTGAGAAAAACAGTGCATGTGATCAAACATCTTAAGATCCGTTAAAATGTTTTCCTTTGTTGTTAAATCAGTTGCCTTAACAAAATCGTGATAATGTTCAAAGAATTTATTTTTTGACAGAAAAAGTTTTTGACCTAAGCCAAGAATAAGACTTTGTCTTTTGGTTAGAACTGAATTTCCGACCACACATTTTTTTTCACTCTTCAATTTCAGAAGAGCAACGCCAAGAAGATTTTTTTCATTAAACTTCAACTTGATAACATTACTTGTACTTTTGGCCATTTTAAGCCTGTCTTGTTTTCTTTTCTTATCCTGTTCCTGAATTCTTTTAAGCCTTTCTCTTGGAGTTAATTTTTTTTCTGAAGTCATAATTTAGTTTTTTAAGGTTTAACATTTGGTTCTTTTCGAATCAATACTAACCCACAAAACTGCTTATGTCAATGATTTACGGTTGTAAAACATCAGCACTCTCCCCTTTTAGAGTTATAACTACACTTTTTATAGTATCAAATTGTTTTAGGGTACTTTCTATTTGTGCTCTCGCCTGCCCCACCAAACACGATCCCCCGCTTGGTAATTTTTCAAAATCAATATTTGCTACGTCCCCCATTATGTTTATTGAATTAAGTTTCGCGTCACCGAGCGAAGAATAATATCCATGAGTTTTTTCTAATTCATTTGGACCCAATAGGAGCTTTTCGATTGTAAGCGTTGCCATATTTGGCTCGTCTTTGATTCTACGTTTCACAGGAAACACCTTTGAACAATCTAAAGTATTTGGATTTAAGGCTGTATTTCCCAAAAATATAATTATTTCTCTTATT
>DAORIO010000007.1:0-22127 GCA_035438585.1 Minisyncoccota bacterium
TGACAAATATGGCATTGACAATATTGCATTTCAATTTGAAAAAAGCGGGATTTTCCCGCTTTTTTATTTTGCTAAATTTTAGAGAATATATTTTTCAGAAGTATTTTCATAGTTGACTTAATATTTATTAAATTATATTCTTTTCAAAAATTAAATATCATGGAAGAAAAAAAATATCCGTACATTGAATGTGACGAAGAAACCCGTATAGCTTATGTTCATTTTTCTATGTCAGAAAAATCTACTGCTTGTATTAATTTGGCTGATATTAGAAGAGCAGTTAACTTACAATACCCGTTGACGATGGGTAGAAAAGTTGTAAATAGTAAATTACGGAAAGATGCATTAAATGTTTTAATTCCTCAAGCATTCAAATTCCAAATTATGGATCAGGGGAAAATAGAAATAGTTAATCAAAATGAAAACGAAGATGTTTCCGATTAAAAATTTCCAAAAGCCTTTTCAGTTTCTGGGTCAACAAAATTTGTAACAATTATCATTATCTCGGTCGTAAGACCGAGATCTTTTTTTATATTCATAAATAAATGCTCAAAAGGGTAAGGAGAAATCCAAGCAGAATTTTTGAGACAGATAAAATTTGCCTTTTTAAGTAGATATCGAATTGATTCTCTTTCGGCTTTTCGGCTCTCCGGAAGGTCCAAAAGTATGATTCGCCACTTGCCGTCCCAGTTGTTAGAAATAAGGGTATTTTTGGAATCTAGTTTGATGCTAGCGAGCTTTTGGCGTCCTTTTGGTGTAAGTCTTGCATAGTCTTCGCGGTCTGATTTTATGGTCTCTATAAGCCCTAAATCGCCCATATTTTTGATGGATCTATTGAGAGCGTAGCTTTGAGTCGGGTCATTTTTTTGACCCTCTACTAAGTCATTTTTGAGCTCTTTTATCTTGACTGCCTGCTTTCCAGACAGTGCATTTAGTATTTTTCCAGATATTTCTTGTTTTTTTGCCATAAAAGTATAATAACATATATTTAGCGGTCGCGAAATACTTGTCAAAAATAATTAGGTGAGTATAATTGAGGGACAAATATAAGATTTTAATAAATTTTATTAATTTGGTCGTTTTAGTAAATATTTTTATTTACTAATTACTAGCTTACTAATTACTAAACATATGGTAGATCCACAAAAAGTAGATTTTAATCAAATACCAAAGAAGTTTTGCGATGGAGCAATTGGCGCTTTCAATAAAGATACATTCTTTTTAGCGCTTACTTCTGGAAACAATCTAGATGCATTTGCCACTACTCCAAAACTTCTAAAAGACATTAGTATTTTTCTAAATAAAAATGTCGAAAATTACGAAAAACAATTTGGAGTTATAGATATGTCGCCTCCGCAAATTATTAGCCCATTTCAGACATCTAATTTGGATGGAGGTAAAAAATAAGGTCAATAAATTATTAATTTAATTAAAATATAAAAAATGAGTAAAATAATTGGAATAGATTTAGGAACAACAAATAGTGCTGTCTCAATAATCGAAGGTGGGCAGCCAAAAATAATAGAAAACTCTGAAGGAGCACGAACAACTCCGTCAGTTGTTGCGATTGCAAAAAACGGCGAAAAACTCGTTGGACTTTTGGCAAAACGACAAGCAGTTACAAATCCGCAAAATACAGTTTACGGAATAAAGAGATTTATGGGTCACAATTATGACGACAAAGATCTCGATTCTGACAAGAAAAATGCATCATTTAAAATCGCCAAAGGAACTGATGGCGGTGTAATGGTAAATATTGGTGACAAAGATTATCGACCAGAAGAAATTTCGGCGATGATTTTGGCGAAAATAAAAGCGGATGTTGAAGCAAAAATTGGCGAGAAAGTTACCGAAGCAGTTATTACTGTGCCAGCTTATTTCAACGATGCTCAAAGAAAGGCGACAAAAGACGCAGGAGCGATTGCTGGACTTGATGTTAAAAGAATCATAAATGAACCAACTGCAGCTGCGCTTGCATACGGATTTAATTCAAAGAAAAATGAAAAAATTGTGGTGTTCGATTTTGGAGGAGGAACATTTGACGTTTCAGTTTTGGAAGTCGGAGATGATGTTATCGAAGTAAAATCAACTGACGGAGATCACCACCTAGGAGGTCGTGATATTGATACAAAAATTATTGAATGGATTGCGAGTGAATTCAAAAAAGAATCAGGTATTGATGTTACAAAAGATCCACTAGCACTACAAAGACTTGATGAAGCAGCTGAAAAAGCAAAAATCGAACTTTCAACTGCAAACGAAACTGAAATTAATATTCCGTTTATTACATCGGATGCATCTGGGCCAAAGCACTTACTTTTGAAAATGTCTCGAGCTCAACTCGAAGGAATTGCTGATGAGTATATTGCACGCGCTCTTGAGATTACAAAAAGAGCGATGGATAATTCTCCATTCAAAATTGGAGATATAAATGAAATCATAATGGTAGGAGGACAAACTCGAATGCCAAAGATGATCGAAGAAGTTAAAAAATATTTCGGCAAAGAACCAAACCGCTCAATCAATCCAGATGAAGTTGTGGCCTCAGGTGCTGCTGTGCAAGCTGGAGTTCTAAGAGGAGATGTTAAAGATGTTCTACTACTAGACGTTATTCCACTATCACTTGGTATTGAAACAATGGGAGGAGTTGCAACGAAGCTTATTGAAAAAAATACAACAATTCCAGCTTCAAAGTCTCAGGTGTTTTCAACTGCATCAGACAATCAAACTCAAGTAGAAATTCATGTTGTTCAAGGAGAGCGACCAATGGCGCAAGACAATAAATCTCTCGGACGATTTGTTCTTGATGGAATTCCACCAGCACCACGAGGCATGCCACAAGTTGAAGTAACTTTTGATATCGACGCAAATGGAATTTTAGCCGTTACTGCAAAAGAAAAAGCTTCTGGAAAAGTTCAGTCTATAAAAATTGAAGCATCATCTGGTCTTACAGATGCTGATATTGAGAAAATGAAAAAAGATGCTGAAGCAAACGCTGCTGAAGACGAAAAGAAAAAAGAAATAGCTGAAGCAAAAAACCATGCAGATACACTAATCTTCACAGCAGAGAAATCTTTGAAGGAAGCTGGTGATAAAGTTGAGACAAGTCTTAAGGAAACAGTTGAAGAAAAAATTAAAGATTTGAAATCTGCAAAAGATTCTGGAAATCTAGACGATATAAAATCAAAAACTGATGCACTATCAAGCGAGCTTTCAAAAATAGGAGAGGCTATGATGAAAAATCAGGAGGCTAATAAAGAAGAGCCAAAGACTGAAGAAGTAAAATCTGAAGAAGTTAAGGACGAAGGCGAGCAAAAATAATCTATGATAAAATGGCCATATGAAAATCACTAAATTTGGCCATTGCACACTGCTAATCGAACTAAACGACACAAAAATTCTAACTGATCCAGGGATATTTTCTAATGAAAGTTTTTTGGATGTAAAAGATATTGATGCGATTGTTATTACTCATGAACATCAAGATCATTTTCACATTGAATCGATCAAGAAAATAATTGATAAAAATCCAAGCGTTGAAATATTTTCCAATCATTCTGTTGGAAAACTTCTTCGAGAGCAAGGAATTTCTTTTGTGCCAGTAGGAGATGGGGAAGTCGCAAGTTTGAAAGGAGTGATGATTGAAGGGTTTGGGAAAAATCATGCGGAGATTTATGAAACTGTTGGTCTAGTAGAAAATACAGGTTTCATTATTGGAGATTTACTTTATTATCCAGGAGATTCATTTTATCTTCCAGAAAAAAGAGTTCCAATACTTGCAGTTCCTGTATATGGTCCGTGGATGAAAATAAGTGACGCAATAAAATTTGTTCAAGATTTTTCTCCTCTTTATGTCATACCTGTACACGACGCACCACTTGCCGAATCGGGATTTGAGATAAGTGAAAGACATCTAAAAAAATTTTTGCCAGAAAATGCAAAGTTTATAAGATTGAGGAATTCGGGTGATAGTCACAAGTTTGAAATAAATTAAAAATTAAGAAAATTATAATTAAATGTCGAAAGATTACTATCAAATACTTGGAGTAGAAAAAAATGCAACAGAAGAAGATGTCAAAAAGGCATTTAGAAAATTGGCGCATCAATATCATCCAGATAAAAATAAGGGCGACGCAACCAAGTTTAAAGAAATAAACGAGGCTTATCAGGTACTATCTGACAAGAAAAAACGTGCTCAGTATGACCAATTTGGTCAGAATTTTGACGGTACCCAAGGAGGACCAGCTGGAGGAGGTTTTGGAGGGTTTGATTTTTCAGGTTTTTCGCAACAAGGAGGATTTGGTGGTGCTCAATTTGATTTCGGAGATCTTGGTGATATGTTTGGAGACTTTTTTGGAGGAGTGGGAACTCGAGAAAGAAGAGGTCGAGATATTTCGACTGAGATAAATATAAAATTCGAAGAATCTATTTTTGGAACTGAAAGAAAAATTCTGATTACAAAACAAAGTGTTTGTTTAGACTGTGATGGTAGCGGTGGAGCAAAAGGTTCAAAGAAAGAAACTTGTAAAAAATGTAATGGTAACGGAAAAGTTCGAGAGACAAAGAGATCTCTTTTTGGAACTTTTACGACAAATAGAGAATGCGATACTTGTTTTGGAGAAGGTAAGGTTTTTGTCGACAATTGTAAAGCATGTCGTGGTGAGGGTGTTCTAAGAAGGCAAGAAGAGATAAAAATTGTTATTCCGGCTGGAATTCAAAACGGTGAAATGATTCGAATGACAGGCGCTGGAGAGGCTGTTACAAAGGGGCAATCAGGGGATTTGTACATAAAAATAAATGTCGTTCCTCATGCAAGTATAAAAAGAGATGGACACAGCCTAAAAACTGATTTGGAAATAAAGTTGACTGATGCGCTTTTAGGGAAAGTTGTTGAGATAGAAACATTAGATGGAATAGAAAAGGTTTCCATTCCAATGGGCGCAAGTGAGGGAGAAATAATGAAAATAAAAGGCAAAGGAGTTCCGAGTCGAAACGGAAGAGGGGATTTCTTGGTAGAGCTTCATATAAATATGCCAAGCAAACTTTCAAGCAAAGCTAAGAAGTTGGTTGAAGAGTTAAAAGACGAAGGGGTTTAAAAAAAGCCCCGCACTGCAAAAGTGCGGGGCTTTTTTGCTATAATCTTTTTATGGAACATTTTGGAGAGCATATAACAATTGATGGGTATGGGGGAGATCATGATTTATTAAACAATAAAGATGTCGTATTAAATTCTATAAATGCATTGGTTGAAAAACTAGAAATGAAAAAACTAGCCGAACCGGTCATTTATTTTGCAGAAGCAAACGATATAAAAGATCCAGGTGGTTGGAGTGGTTTCGTTGTTATTGCGGAAAGTCATATTTCAATCCACACATTTCCTAAAAGAGGTTTTGTGAGTGCAGATGTTTATACTTGTCGAAATGGATTGGATACCGAAACAGTTAAAGCTTTTTTTATGGAAACATTCAAGCTTGCTGATATAGAAACAAATTTTATTAAAAGAGGGTTAAGGTACCCTAATATTGACATTTATTAATAGATAATTTATAATTTTACAAAACAAATAATATGGAAACATGGATAATTCTTGCAGCATTCGTTGCACCTATAGCATTCTCTCTGATTAATTTCTTTGACAAATTTTTAATTGATAAAATCTCGACACCAAAATCACTCTTTGCTTTTTCAGGATTATTTACTTTTGTAATAGCTTTGATTGTTTTTGTTTATGCAAAAACAACAGGAAAATTTATTTCGATTCCAGCTGAGGATATATTCATTCTAATATTGAGCGGTGTAATGCAACTTTCTTGGGTTTATCTTTACTTGAAAGCTCTTAGTGTTGATGAATCAGAGGTTTCTTCTGTTATTCCGTGGTTTGAGTTTGTTGGAGTCTTTACTTTTTTTCTAGCTTATTTTATTTTAGGAGAAACTTTAACTGCCGATAATCTTGTAAACATTGGAATGATTATTTTTGGAGGAATCTTGCTTTCTGTAGATTTTTCTCAAAAGTTTCGTTTTCGAAAGGAGTCTTTCTATATGCTTTGTGCTTCTTTTATAATCGCTTTGAGTTTTATTCTTTTTAAAGAATCAACTCCAGGAAGTTCTGAATTTATAACTTCAGCTTTTTGGGCTCAAATTGGTATGGGTCTTACTGGTCTTTTTGTTGTAATCTTTTTCAAAAGTTTTAGAACTGAACTTATAGAAATGATTCAAAAAAACGGTAAAAAAGTTTTGAGAATAAATGTTCTAAATGAAGTTTTAAATGGAATTGGTCTTTTGGCGGTCGGATATGCGGTTCTTCAAACAGAAGCTGCAAAGGTTATGGCCTTTGGGTCTACTCAGTCGTTTTATGTTCTCTTGTTTGGGATTATTGGTTCAGTTTTATTTCCAAAGTATATTCAAGAGAATCACACGATTAAAAGTGTTATTCCAAAAGTTATCGCTATTGCTTTTATGGTAATCGGAGGATTTTTGCTTCAATGGAATTAATTAAAAAAGCCCTTACATTTTTGTAAGGGCTTTTTCTTTACATATAACCCCAATCTTTTAGTTTTTGCATATCGCGATCAATAAATCTTTGACCGATATCATTTCTATAAATCATTTTTGGAATTACTATTTTGTTTATTATTTTATAGACTTCTTCTCTTGCTTTTTCAATTGTTTCTCTTATTTCAGTTACATACAAAATGTAGCCTCTTTCATCTGAAATATAAAAACTTTCTTTTTTATCTACGTGTTCGGATATTTCCTCGAAATGAATATGAGAAAATTCTTCTTTAGTTATATTGTCAAAAAAGACACTAACACCAAAATGATTTTCAATAGCTTTTTTTGTGTAAGGGAAGGGTGGTACGGCCAAAAGTACAACAATACCAAAACCTTTTTTCCATTTAAAATCAACTTCATCACCTTTAGCTATTTTGTATAAGAGTTCGCCCCATGAAGATTTGTGGATTTCTGTGTGCAAGTGAATAATAGGGGATCCAAATCTTGGAGTTGCTTCAAGTGGAAATGCTCCATTTTCGTTTACGATACAATTTATTTCAAAGTCACCTCTAAAGTTTATTTTTTGAAGATAAGGCTTCATTGGTGCTAAAATTTCTTTGTAAAGTTTATTGTCTTCTTTGTCGTCATACCAAGCGATGGTACCCATCTCACTTGTTGTCGGACCAATATCTCCGGGAAAGAATTTTTTATGTTCAATATTGTATTCAATTGGCCCAATCCATTCACTTCCGTTAAAGTATCTTCCTACACCTATTTCAACTCCAACTATTTTTTCTTGCAAGGTTATATGCTCGCGTTTCATCTTGGGATTAATCATGTAATTCTTGAGTAAGGAAATTACATCTCGTCCATCGTCAAAATGGCCAACATAATTAATACCTTTTGAGGCGTGACCATTTTGTTTTACCACCCAGGCTCGCGGATTTTTTTGAATGAATTCAATAGCTTCAATCACGTTCTTAAAATTTTTAGTTTCTTTTGTTTTTATGCCGTGTTGATTGAATATTTGCTGAGCAAATTCTCTGTCTTCTTCAAGTTTATCGCCCCCATTTGAACCACCAAAGACTGTATATCCTTTTTTTCTTAAACTATCTTGTATTTTACCCCAACCTATATCATCAAATACAATTAAACCATCTTTTCCAACCCAAGCGAGTTCTTTTTTCCAGTTTTTTGTTTGAACAACAATATAATCCAAGTTTTGTCTTCGGGCTTTTTCGTGCACATATAATTTTACATCATGGCCTTCATTTACTAATACTCGGGCAATGTTTCCAGCAATTAAATCGTTTGAAACGAAAAGAATTTTCATGTACAATTAATACTAATGAATAATGGAAAAAAAGCAATTCCTTTTATATCCTTACTTCTTTTAATAACAATTGTGGTTATTTCTTACACTTTTTATAAAACTGTAATTTTAGATGATTACAATTCTTTTAATTCGTTAGTTGAAGAATAAATTTAAAATAATAGCATGGAAGACACTCTTTTAAATCCTAATATTTTATCTTGCTCTGATTCAATACCTAGTTTTTTGGGTATTTTTGACCCATCAATTGCACCAGCACTTTTGTACTATGCATATATTCCAATAGTTATAGTTTCTTTGGTTTTCGGGTTAATAATTTTTTTAAGAGACAGAAAATCAATTCTCTCTAGATTGTTTGCTGGCATAACTGTTGCTTTTTCTCTTTGGGTTTTAAATATTATTATTCAATGGATTACTACTCCAAATTCTATAATTTATTTTGCTTGGCAGTTGACCGCAATTTTAGAGGTCTCAATGTTTTTGTTAGCAATTTATTTTGTAGATGTTTTTATATCTCACAAAGACATATCTACTAACAAAAAAATTCTATTAGCTACAATTTATTTAATTGCACTTATTTTAACTCCAACAATTTTAAATATTTCTTCATATGACTTAACTTGGTGTGAGGGAACAATTGGATCTCTTTGGTATGCAATTTACGCCTTTGAAGTTACTTCACTGTTATGGATTGCAAGTATTGGATTTAATTACTACAAAGAACATAAAAATTCAATAAATGGTTTAAATTTTTCACGTCAAAATAAATTAGTAACGATTGGGACAATTGCATTTTTATTTTTATTTTCTGGGAGTAATATTTATGGAGAAATAACTCAAAATTATACAGTTAATCTTATTGGTCCAATCGGAATGGTTGTATTTTTGGGTCTAATTGCGTATCTGTTGTCAAAATATAAGAGTTTTGGAAGTACAAAAATAATAGGCGTCCAGATGCTTGTTTATGCTTTGTGGATTTTAGTATTTTCTCTTGTTTTTATTAATAGCATTGATTTGATTCACATAGTTGTAGGAATTACTTTTATTTTGCTAATTATCTTGGGTGTTGGGCTAATTAGGTCTGTTAAAAAAGAGATTGAACAACGAGAAAAACTAGAAAGACTTACTTTTCAATTATCGGACGCAAATGAAAAATTGAAAGATTTGGATAAATCAAAAACTGAATTTTTGTCTTTGGCGTCACATCAGCTTCGAAGCCCGCTTACTGCTATCAAGGGATATTCTTCAATGTTGCTTGAGGGTTCTTACGACACTATTACAGAGAAAAATAAAATGCCGATTGATAGAATTTTCCAATCTGCTAATAACCTAACTCTAATTGTCGAAGATCTTTTGAGTGTTACAAAAATTGAACAAGGGGGAATGCAGTATGAATTTACAGGAATTGATTTGGCAAAAATTGCAAAAACTCTTGTCGATGAGCAATTTGTTAATGCAAAAAATAGAGGGCTTGAGCTTGTATTTGAAAATAAAATAGGGACAGCGATTGTTAGAGCAGATGCAACAAAGATAAGACAAGTGTTGCTTAATTTTGTAGATAACGCTATTAAATACACTCAAAAGGGAAGTGTGAAAGTTACAGTTGAGGCAATAGATAAAGGTAAGGTTAGATTTTCTGTAAAAGATAGTGGTGTTGGTATGAGCGAAGAAACGAAGCATAATCTATTTGAGAAATTCAAGCGTGGGGAAGAGGGTTCTAGAATAAATTCAGGTGGGTCTGGACTTGGGCTTTATTTGGCAAAGGAAATTGTTGGAGCACACGCGGGAGAGATTCGTGTGGAATCAGAAGGTGTTGGAAAAGGTTCAACTTTTATAGTAGATCTTCCGCTCAAGAATAGAGAAAATAACATAGAATAAAAAAAGCCCCATTAATATTTTATAGGGCTTTTTTTATTACGCTATCGATTTGAAAATTCTTTGGGTACGAGTATTATTCCTTCTGGTTTGTCTTCGATAATAAAACCAAGATCTAATATTTTTTCTCGAAGTTCGTCACTTTTTGCAAAATCTTTTTCATCCCGAGCTTTTTTCCTTTCTTCTAAAATATTTTCTATTTCTTTATTTTCAGAATATTTTATATTTTCAAAACCAAGTCCTAAGTATTTATCCATTTCAAGTATTGTAGCTATTTTGTCTTTTGGTTCTAGGTTTTCATGGATAACAGATATAAAAATTGAAATTGATTTTGGTAAATTCAAGTCATCGTTTATTGAATTTTTAAAATCTGTTATTAATTCGCTATTTAATTCGCCAATTTTACCTTTTTCTTTCAAGAGGTAGTTGAAAAAACTAACACGTATTCTGTTTAGAGATTTTTCCGCACTTTCGAGGCCTTCCCATGTAAAATTTAATGGTGTGCGATAGTTGGCACCGTAAAAAAACATTTTGAGTGCTAGAGGGTCAATGCCTTTTTCAATTAAGTCATATACATTGTATGCATTTCCTAAACTTTTTCCCATTCGCCCACCGTCTACTTGCAAAAATGCTCCATGAATCCAAGTTTTAACAAAAGGCGAGTGACCTGTTGCGCCTTGAGATTGGGCGATTTCGTTCGGGTGGTGAGTGCTTTTCAAATCTTCTCCTCCTACGTGAATGTCGAATTGTTCTCCGAGGTATTTCATAGACATTGCTGAACATTCTATGTGCCAACCAGGAAAACCAAGACCCCAAGGTGATTCCCACTCCATATCTCGCACTCCTGGTTTATCTGAAAACTTCCAAAGAGCAAAGTCTCGCGGGTTTTTCTTTTCATTATTTATTTCAACACGTGCACCTTCGCGAATTTCGTCTAGATTTGAAAGTTCGCCATATTTAAAACCTTTAGCTTCATAAGCTAAAGTATCAAAATATATTCCGTCACTTATTTTGTAGGCTAGGCCTTCTTTTTCAAGTTTCTGAACTAATTCAATTTGTTCTTTTATATGCTCTGTCGCCTTAGAAAATATTTCTGGTTTGGTTAGATTTAGTTTTTCAAAACCAAATAAAAATCTTTCAGTATATTTTTCGGCTACTTTCCAAGCATTTAAACCTTCAGCTTTTTTTGCCTTTTCCATTCTGTCTTCTCCTGTGTCTGCGTCTCCGGAATTGTCTCCTGTAAGGTGTCCAACGTCAGTTATGTTCATTATATATTTAACATCAATCCCGTCTTGCTTGAGGGTTCGTACCACTAAATCACCAAGAACATAGGTTCTCCAGTTTCCAATTGTGACATCGCTGTAGACAGTCGGGCCACAAGTATAAACGCCACTTTTGTGAGGGGCTAAATATTCGTCCTTTTTTTGAGTTCTTGTGTTGAAAAATTTTACAGCCATTTTTTATTTTTAAAATATAGAGACATAATTATTGCGACTGAAAGCATGGCGCCAATTACAAACAAAAATTCTTTAGTATTTTCGATAAAAGAAACTTCTGTATTCATCCCAAAAATTCCAGAAATTAAAGTCAGAGGAAGCATTATAAAAGAAAGAATGGTTAGTCTTTTTATTGTAGCGTTTGTTTTTGTTGTTAAAAGTGAATCGTTTGTCATGTGGAGATCTTCTAAGATTTCCTTGTGACCAGAGAGCATATTATCTATTTTGTTATATTCACTAATAAGTAAATTTATTTTGTTGGAAAAATCTTCATTAAATATTTCTTTTGAAGAGTTTTCTAATGATAGAAGTATGTCTTTGTGGAAACGAAGAGATTGCTTGAAATCAAGAAGTGTTCTTTTTGAGCTAGAAATAGACCTTACCGCATTGTCTTCTTGCTCATCAAATATTTCTTTTTCTATTCTTAGTAAATTTTTATTGAAATCTAGGAGTCTGTTGTTTATTCTTTTGTAAAATATTTTTAAGAATTCGTAAAACAATGATCCGCCGTCTCTTGGGGAATCTTTTGCTTTTTCTTTTAGTGTTTGCTGTAAAAAATTATGAAATTCTGTTGACGTATTTATTTTTGAGTAATGAATGGTTATTAGATAGTTTTTGTGCACTAAAAAATCTACTTCAATTTCTTGAGCTTTGTCTCTTGATGACCCTGGGTAAGGAAAGTGTAATACTAAATAAAAACCATTTTCGTATGTTTGAACTTTGGAGCGTAACGTCTTTGGTAAAAGTTCAGATTTTATTTTTTCGGGTATATCAAGATCCTCCGAAAGATGTTCTATTTCATCTTTCGTTGGCGATTCAATATCCAACCAAAAAATATCTCCAATTGAGAATTTGTTTATCACCCTTAGATTATAACACCCAAATCAAATTTAAAGCACTTGCAAAACTGTAGAAATCGTGTAAAATCCCTCTTATGTCAAAAAAAGCTGAAAAGGAAGTACAAGGAACTGTGGCCGTCGTTAAGACTGGTGGTAAACAGTACATAGTATCTTCTGGAGATACACTACTAATCGAAAAACTAGCCGATACAAACGGTAAGGTTGTGTTTGATGAAATTCTATTGGTAAATAATGGTGGAAAAACTGAAGTCGGTACTCCTTTTCTAGAAGGGAAGACTGTTGAAGCTGAATTTAAATCAGCTGTTCGTGGTCCAAAACTATTGATTGTTAAATATAAACAAAAAAGTAGATATCTAAGAAGAACAGGGCACAGACAAAGTCTTTCAAAAGTTAAAATCTCAAAAATCTAAATTAGGAACGCCCCGAAAGGGCGTTTTTGATTGTCTCAGGGTCTGAGTATTCTATTTCAAGACCAGACGAAAGACCTCGGCCAAGAGTCGAAACTTTTATATCTAAATTTAAATTATTTATTTCTTTTCTAATTACCAAGTCTGTATATTCTCCGTGTGCATGAGCGGGGAAGGCAAGGATTACTTCAATAAGTCCGTCATTTTTATAATTTTTGATTCTCTCAAGCATTTCTGCGATTCGGACAAATTTTCTCGTTCCGTCATCTGGGATATTTATAAGTCCTCCTAAAATAAAATATCTTCCAGCATAAGACCCACTAGTCTTAATGACTTTCATGTCTGAGTCACTAGCTACAATTAGAAGAGTCGTTTTATCTATTTTTTCGTTTGAACAAATTTCGCAAATATCATTTCTAGTTGATTCAAAAAATCTAAAACAACTTTTACAAACTTTTATACTTTTTCCGATATTTTCGATATCAAGACTTAGATTTTTTCTATAACTTTCTCCAGCTGACAATAGAAAATAAACAAACCTTTTGGCTTGGCGTTCTCCGATTCCAGGGAAACGAGAAAATTTTTTTTCTAATTCTTCAAAAATTGATCCCATGTTTATTAAAACAAATCGTTACTACTATTAGAACTTCCTTGAGGGGCCATTTGATCAAAGCCACCAGTCTTGTCGATTGAAAGAAATGTTGAAGTGTCTGTATCGAAATAAAGATCTACAACTCCGGTCGGACCATTTCGATGTTTTTCAATCATAATTTTTGCAATGTTTGTTTTTTCATTTTCATCTTTGTATTTGTCTTCTCGGTGAATGAACATAACAACGTCAGCATCTTGTTCGATAGAACCTGAATCTCGAAGGTCAGATAGTCTAGGAGCGCCTCCACGTTGCTCTACAGCACGCGAAAGCTGTGATAGGGCAATAACTGGGACATCGAGTTCTTTCGCAAGTCCTTTTAGGCCTCGAGAAATTTCAGTTACTTGCATAACCATATTATCAAAGTTTTTACTTGGATTCATGAGCTGTAGATAGTCCACAACAATAAGCCCCAACTTTCCTTCGCTTTTAAGTCTTCGGGCGGTTGATCGCATACTCATAATTGTGTTCGCCGGCGTGTCGTCTATGAAAATCGGCGCTTTTGAAAGTTCGTCGAGCGAATCTCGAATAAGTGAAAAATCATTTTCTGTTAGATTTTTTCCAGTTCGAATACTCCAAGCATTTACACGAGAGTGTGCAGAAAGCATACGACTTGCGAGTTGATTTGCACTCATTTCAAGTGAGAAAAAACAAATCGGCACATTGTGATCTACGGCTGCTTTTCTTGCGATATCAAGTGCCAGAGTTGTTTTACCAACAGATGGACGAGCCGCTAAAATAATAAGGTCTGATTTTTGAAAACCAGCGAGTTTGTTGTCGAGATCATGAAAACCAGTTGGCACACCACGAATCTCGTCCTTGGTCGCATGAAGTCTTTCTATTTCTTCCCAAGTTTTATAAAGCGTAGTTTTTAAAGCTACAACTTTTTCTTTATTATTACTATTTTCCGAAATAGAATAAATTTCTTTTTCAGCTTCGTCTAAAATTCTATCAACATCTTCTGTTCCAGAGTTGAACGCAGATATTGCGATTTTGTCGGCTACTTCAATTAGTTTTCGAATAATATAATTTTTGTAAACTATCTCTGCGTAGTACTTTATGTTTACTGATGCTGGAGCTGCCCCCAAAATATCACTGATATAAGCGCTTCCTCCGATGTTGTCTAGAGAGTTTTTTTCTTTTAGTTTGTTTGAAACAGAAACCAAATCAATCGGATCTCCTTTGAAAGATAGATCTATCATTGTCTGATAAATCATTCGATGTTTTTCTGCATAAAAAGATTCTGGAGTTAAAATATCTCCAACATCGAAAAGTGCATTTTGACGTAACATAATCGCACCAAGGACCGCGCGTTCAGCGTCTAGGTTTTGAGGAGGGACACGAGTGTCTTTTTTTTGTTGATTATTTTCGGCAGGTTTTTTGAATTGAGAATTGTTTGCCATAGGTTGATTTTATAGACTTGGAAGACTAAGTGCAATTTGTGTTCTGGGGCAAACAGGTGGAAAACCTTTTACTTTTGACAAAAACACAAAAATCGTTAGAATTCAAGGCAAATAACGAACTTAAAAAACCGAAAACTATGAAGAAAATTATGATTATTGCAGGAAGAACTCATCCTAAATTGGCTCAATCTATTTCTGACGAATTAAATGTAGAGGAGGCTCCTTTACAATTAACTAAAAGAATTATTAAAGATTTTAATAATGGAGAAATCAATCCTGAGGTTAAAGAAACGGTGGCTGGTGCGGAATTGTTTTTAATTCAAACATCTACCACCGGCAATGTTAATAATGATCTTCAGGAAACTCTTTTAATTATTGACGCGTTAAAACGCGCTCGATCTAAAAAAGTTTTTCTGGTTCAAGCACTCTATCCGTATGAAAGACAAGATCGTCGGGAAACAAACAGGAAAAACCGGCCTAAAAGGAAATCTATTGCTGCAAGAGTGATTGCCGATCAGTATATGTCGGTAAATTTGGATGGGATTATTACTGTAGAGCTTCATGCTGAACAGATTGAAGGTTTTTTTCCAAATAATTGCATAGTGGAAAACATCGATCCCTCAATTATTTTTAAGGATTATTTGTTAAAAGAAGGAATCATTAAGGAAATGTATGAGGGTAAAAAACCTACAATTGTAGCACCTGACACTGGAGCTGCTACGCGCGCTAGGAATTTTTCTGAAATGCTTGGATTATCAGCCTATGCGATTATTGATAAAAATCGGACAGCACCAGGTGTGAGTGAAGCAATGTATGTGATTGGTGATTGCAAAGATCGTGATTGTATTATTTATGACGACATGATTGATACAGGAACTACTGCAATAAAATCTGCTGAAAAGTTGAAAGAAGAGGGAGCTAATAAGGTTTATTTACTTGCTGCTCATGGAGTTTTTTCTGGAAGCGCCATAGATAAATTGGCAAATTCTTCATTTGAAAAAATCATAATTACTGATTCAGTTCCAAATCCGGCTGTCGATAAGTACCCTGGTAGATTTGTGGTTTTACCTCTTGCTGAAATGCTGGCTCAGGTTATAAGTAATATACATAACTCTGAATCACTGCAGCCAATTGTTAACACTGACCAAGAAGTTGAAGAAACTACTCAATAGTTTTTTAGGTTATTGAACGAATCCGTATACAGAAATGTATGCGGGTTTTTTTATTTCTTTGTATCTGCTAAAATCTCCTTATGTCAAAAGATAAGAAAATCCTACTTTCAGGAATAAAACCGAGTGGGGAATTGCATATTGGAAATTATTTTGGAGCTCTAAAACAATTTGTCGATCTACAAGATGATTACAAATGTTTTTTTATGATTGCTGATTATCACGCACTCAATACTCTGCAAGACGCCAAAGAAATGAAAGAAAATATTATAAATATCGCTCTTGATTATTTAGCCGTTGGCCTTGATCCTAAAAAAGCAGTTATCTTTAAACAATCAGATGTTTCAGCTCACACAGAACTTGCTTGGATTTTTGAAGCGATAACAACAATGCCTTATCTTATGCGCGCGCATGCTTTCAAAGACGCCGAAGCAAAAAATAAAGATTTAAATGTTGGAACTTTCAATTATCCAATGCTTATGGCATCCGACATTCTTTTGTATGATGTTGATGTTGTGCCTGTTGGTCAAGATCAAAAACAACACATTGAAATAGCTCGTGATACTGCCCAAAAATTTAATAACATATTTGAAACAGAGACATTTAAATTGCCAGAGTCTTTGATAATAGAATCTGTTGCGGTAGTTCCAGGGATCGATGGTCAGAAAATGTCTAAGAGTTATAAAAATACAATTCCTCTTTTTGCTGAAGACGAAGTTATTCAAAAATTGGTTATGTCTATCGTGACTGATTCAAGTGGTGGGCGACCAGAAAATGTTTATGCTATTCATAAACTATTTCGAGATGAAGAATATTTAGAAAATCTATACAAAGAACATGAAGGGAAGTATAAGGACTTAAAAGAAGCACTAGCCGAAGATATAAAGGCTTTCGTCAGACCTTTTAGAGAAAAAAGAGAAGAACTCGCTAAAAATATTTCATATGTTGAAAAGATTTTGGAAGAAGGAGGAAATCAAGCAAATACTGTTGCAATAAGTAAATTAATTGAAGCCAAAAAGGCGATCGGGGTGCTGTAAAATGATAAATTTTGAAAGGGTTACAAAGTTTAATATCGAAGAAAAGATTCAAATTTTGGGACAAAATTTTTTAGACAAGGGTCAGTTTTTCGGGAGCGTAGTAGTTCTAGAAACGTTTTTAAATCGTAATAATAAAGAACTTTATATTGCATCAGATACGAAAAATAATTATTTAGTTTTGTTTAAAGTTCTAAAAAATGAATACCGGTTTTTATTTAGTGAACCAAATGAAGATTTCTTAAATAAGTTTAAAGAACAATTCGACCCAAGATATATTGGGGTAAATTTATTAAATAATAAATCAAAAAATAATATCTGCGGGATAGATCAAGAGCTCACTTTGGATGTTGATAAAATAATTTCTTCCGAGGATGCAGGTTTTAGAAAAGACCTCAATAGGTCTTTTAAGTATAATCAAAATATTGTTGTTTCTAAGTATTCATATGAGAAAGACATAGGTGATTTATTGAAATTTTTAGAAGAGTGGAGGTTTGCAAGAAGTGATGATGCTAATAAATATGCATTTATTGAAAACGACTTAAGCTTTTTGGTTGGTTATGGTGGGGAATCGTATGTTAAAGGAGTTATTATTAGGGATAATAGTAAGAATAAAATAATAGGATATTGTTTATTTATTCCTCAAACAAAGGATTTATGTATAAGTGTTTATAGTAAGGTGCTAAGAGGTTATGAAAATTTAGGGGTACTTTTGACATTTGAAAAGTGTAAGTATGTAAAAGAAGAGGGCTATAAAAAACTTAATTTAGGAAGTATTAATAATGATTTTAAAAAATCCTTAGAATGGGCTGGAAATTTAAAAGAAGTTTTTTCAACAGAAATTTATAGGTTTTCACAAATGAAGTTTAAAAATACACCAGAAGAATATAGTACTTTATTATTGAGGTAATTTTTTTATGATCGGAATTTTTAGGGCAATTAAAATAGTAAGACAAATAAAAAATGGAACTTTTGATTCTCGCGAGTTTGCGGGACAAGAAGCGGGGGATTTGGCGACAGGGGTTTTAGATTTACCAATATTTTTGTTCGGCGCACTGGCATCTTTTTGTATAATTTTCGGATTTACGTCTTTGTGGTTTGGCCCTATAATAATTCTCGGAATCTTCGGATTGTTTTTTCTCATTCCAGTTTTTATACTTCTCAAAATAAAAAAGAAAATTACACAAGCGATAGAAAAGCAGATAAATAAAAAAACCGGAAACTAACGTTTCCGGTTGCCAATCAGTATTGGCGAACTTTCTGAGGCCCCACACATTTATCTGATTGAAACTAAATTGCAACTTTTTTAAGTATTTTGTCAATAAATTGGACAAATATTGTTTTTGACACTATCTAGTTTTTGTGTTAGTATATAAAAAAACTAAAAACCTTAAAAATGAAAATAAAAGATCTTTATGCTGAATTTCGGCACGAAAAACTTGAAAACGGTTTGTCTATTTACCATTTAAAAACAGACGATAATTTTACTTATGTAACATTTAATTTTAATTCTGGAGGGTCTTCTGATCCACTAGGAAGAGAGGGAACTGCTCATTTTGTTGAACATTTGATTGGTGAAAAAGCTCCGATATCCAAAGAGGCACTTCAAAAACTCTTTGAAAATTCCGGTGGCGATGCCATGCTAGGTACAACTTGGAGTTTTATGACACGTTATTCATTTAAGATTCCAACAAGAAAGGATTTACTGCAAACAAGTCTTTTTCTTTTTGGAGAAATGTTGCTTAAGGGAAAGATTGTTTCCGGAGTTGAAAAACATCGACAAATAATCTTGAATGAATACACTAGAAGGAATTCACTTGAGGAAATTTATAATGTTTGGAAAGATATCTATTCAAAAGTATTTCCGGGAACATTTTGTTCAAGGGCTTTGAGTTCATTGGGTACGACAGATTTTATTAATTCTGCCACCAAAGAAGAGCTAAACGAATTTTATCAGAAACATTATATTCTTGAGAATATGAATATAGTTTCCTGTGGTAATTTGGATTTCAATGAGATGAAGGAGATTGTCTTAAATTCTGTATTCGGAGAGGCTACTCCTTTAAGTGGTATTTCTATTAAAAAAAATAATGAAGTATTACTACAACCATTTAAACATACAGAAAATACTTTTAATTATTCTTTTAGTGAAATTACTAAAAGTGAAACCAAACTCACTTCTTGTGGTTATAATGCCTATGCTTTATTGCCTTACGACACAGAAAAGCCTGCCGGCTTAATTCTATCTAGAATGTTGTCGGAAGCATTGTTCAGTGAAATTCGTGAAAAACAGAATAAGACTTATGATATCCATGCTGAGCATCGGTTCGACAAAGAAGCAAATTACATAAGTATTAACTGCAAGTCCTTTGAATCAAAATTTTACGGAGAAATAATTGATTCTATTTTAAATGTTATTGATACCTTAGAAGATAATGAAGAATTATTCTTGTCTGCTATTAATAAAGGTAGGAATATTATTTTTATGAATGAAGCTTCTAGTTCAACAGTTGTTAATGGCGCAAGTGAAGAAATTGCTCTTTATGGAAGAATTGTTAAATGGAGTGAATTTCTGGATTTCTACGATTCAGTTAGTATGAATGATATTAATAATCTTTTAAAATATGTGAAAGGAAATTATCTTTTCCATGTCTTATCTAAGCCGTAAGGTTAAAGCCCCGTCAAACATGTCGGGGCTTTTTTATTTTGACAAAAAATGGCAAAGTATTAGACTGAGAGCGGATTCATTGCTTGATACATAAAGCGATTAAAGGCCTTAACCTTCAAGAAGACAGACGTGTTAACTTGAGATTTTGGTTAAGTTGAAGTGTTGATTGTTTCGTAAGTAGTGAATAGCCAAAGCGGACCAAAACGATCAAATTATCTTTTAGCAAGTACTTATGATTAAGTGTCTTAAGCCGGTACAGGTTGAATCCTTAATGGTGTGCTTTTAGATAACGCTACAGTGCTGGAATCCAACCGGAAGCTTTTGCTTCCGGTTTTTTTATACTTCGCAAAGCTCAGCACAAGTGTTCCCTTGTTTTCCAAAATAGCCCTTTTTGCTTCGACAAGCTCAGTATAAATTGATAATATGTAAGTCTATGCAAAGAATAATGATTTCTGATTTATCCTCAAAAAAAGGTGAGGAAGTACTTATAAAATGTTGGGTTGATGTTCGGCGCGACCAAGGAAAAATGGTTTTTTTTGATTTTCGAGATATGAGCGGAAAGGTTCAAGGAGTGGTGCTTCCGGGATCTTCTGCTATTGAAATTGCAAAAGAGGTCCGCGATGAATTCGTAGTTGCAATCAAAGGAAAAGTAAACGAACGCCCAGAAAGAAACCGCCAAGCGGACAAAATAAATGGAGACATCGAACTTGAAGTGCTTGAAATTGAAATAATAACTAAAGCTCAAGATTTGCCATTTGCTCTTGATTCCGAATTAAATTTAGATACACTTTTGGATTATAGACCTTATACACTTAGGCGCGCTCGAGAACAGGCTATCTTTAAGGTTCAGCATAATATATTACTCGCATTTAGAGAATTTTTAATTCAAAAAGGTTTTAAAGAATTCCGTGCTCCAGCTATTGTCGGTGGTGACGCAGAGGGAGGTACAGAAGTATTTAAATTTGATTATTTCTATGGGCATACTGGTTATTTGGCAACTAGTCCGCAATTATACAAACAAATGATGGTTGGTGTATTTGAAAGAGTTTTTACTGTGACAAATGTTTTCCGTGCAGAAAAACATTCTACAGCAAGACATCTAAATGAGTATACTTCTCTTGATTTAGAGATGGGATTTATTGATAGTCCAAAAGATATTATGAAGATGGAGACAGAACTTTTGATTTATGTCACCGCGCATCTCAAAAAAACATGTGCAGAAGAGTTTAAAATATTAGAAGCTAATTTCCCATTAATTCCAGAAGGTTCTGAAATTTTTCCGATGATGAAACTTTCTGAAGCCCAACAGTTAATTACTAAAGAAACTGGTGTTGATTGTACACAGGAACCAGATTTGAGCCCTGAACATGAACGTTGGTTGTGTGAGTATTCAAAGAAAGAATTTAACTCTGATTTTATTTTCATAACTAACTACCCTAGAACTAAAAGACCATTTTATGCCATGGACGATGAAGAAAATGATGGTACTACAAAATGTTTTGACCTTTTGTTTAGAGGTTTGGAATTAATATCAGGAAACCAACGAGAGCATAGATATGATTTGTTGGTGGAGAAAATGAAATGGAAAGGTCTTGATCCAGAAAAGTTTTCTTTTTACTTGCAAGCATTCAAGTATGGAATCCCACCACACGGTGGTTTGGGTATGGGACTTGAAAGACTCACTGCTCGATTTTTAAATCTGCCAAATATAAAAGAAGCTACACTATTTCCTCGTGATATAAATAGAATTGATAAGTTATTGTCTGAATAATTACATGAACCCAAGTGTCGTCAAAACTACAAATTTTGAAGGACCATTTCCGCTCCTTTTAGAACTGATAGAAAAAAGAAAACTTCATATAAATGATGTTTCTTTGGCGACCATCACAGATGACTATCTAAAAAATATTCAAGAAATAAACAACGACACTATTTCAGACGTATCTGAATTTATACAAGTTGCGTCAACTTTGATACTGATAAAATCGCGGTCAATTTTACCTGGTTTTTCTTTGACCGAAGAAGAAGAGCAAGATGCTGATGTTTTGAAAAGAAGACTTGAACTATATTCTATTATTCGAGATGTTTCTGTAGAAATTTCGAAACAATACGGAAAAAAGATTTTGATAATGGCGTCCGGTATTCCATACAAACAAGAAATACTTTTTAGACCGGGGGAAAATCTAAACGCCGAATTGCTTTATAATCTATCAGAGAACATTTTGCGCTCTGTACCGAAAAAGGAGGTAAAGCCAGAGGTAAGAATAGAAAGAGCGATAACAATAGAAGAAATGTTCGACAAACTTATGGACCGCATAAACAAAGCGGTGCAACTTTCTTTTTTTGATGTTTCGGGAAAATCTGTCGGCACAAAAACAAAATTAGAAAAAGTAACCGTAATTGTTTCTTTTTTGGCAATGCTTGAAATGGTTCGAAATGGAATTATTTCGGCCGAACAAGGAGAAAGTTATGGAGATATAAGTATGAGTAAAAGAGAGAAAGAGCTCGAAGAAGATTTAAACTTAAACGAAGAAATAGAAAATGAATAAAAATTTACAAAACATAATAGGACTGCTTTTAGAAGATGGTGGAGGTGTTGCTTATTCTCGAATAACGAGTTTGCTTAATATTCCAATAGAAGAAATAAAATCTGAACTTGAACAAAACAAAGAAGTTCTTTTGGGTTTTGGAATAAATCTAATAATGACCGAAAACCAAGTTGCGATTTCAACAAATGAAGA
>DAORIO010000008.1:0-21923 GCA_035438585.1 Minisyncoccota bacterium
TAAGAGTTCATATCGACGGCGGAGTTCGGCACCTCGATGTCGGCTCACCTTATCCTGGGGCTGGAGAAGGTCCCAAAGGTATGGCTGTTCGCCATTTAAAAAGGTACGCGAGCTGGGTTCAGACCGTGAGGAAGTCAATTGTAAAAAAATATTAAAGTATTTATATTTTGATATTTTAATTTTTATATTTGACTAACTCACCGTCTGAATCACGAGGAAAAAAATTAGAACTCAATTTCCAAAATTTATTTTGGAATAAATATGAAGAACTAAAAGAACTGTTAGCAACCAGTGTGCTGAGCGTTTCGGCGCGAAGTATACGAATCACGGCGGTCACATATAGAAATATATGTTGATCAAATCAACTTATATCGGTGGAATCTCAAAGTATTTTCTTGAGGCTATACCGAGGGAAGATTTTATAAATTTATAAAATCACCCGTAGAGACTAAATGTTGATTATCTTCACGAAATTTATTTTTCGAAAGATAGTGTTATAGTCCAGTACCCATGGTGACATGGGAAAAATACGCGTGAGACAGGTTGGTCTCCTATCTACTGCACTCGTTCGATTTTTGAGGAGAGTCTTTTCTAGTACGAGAGGACCGAAAAGAACTGACCTCTGGTCTGTCGGCTGTCACGCCAGTGGCACTGCCGAGTAGCTACGTCGGGAATGGATAACCGCTGAAAGCATCTAAGCGGGAAGCCAGCTCCAAGATTAGAAATCGTTATGAGAACCGTAAGAGATGATTACGTTGATAGGCACCAGGTGTACGCACAGTAATGTGTTTAGCCGAGGTGTACTAATGTTTCCAATTTCTACGAGAGAACTGTAAAGATACTTATCGTATCAATTTACGAATTGATAAAAAATTACTTACTTACTAAAAACTAATCTAAAAAATAAATCAAAATATTTGAACAGGAATGTTCGAAAGATTTCTGGAAAGAAATTTCCTAAATCAATATTTAATAACTATGAGAGTTTTTGTAGATGATGAATCTACTAAAATTTTGCACACAGCCGTGTAGCCTCAAAATATTTTTGAAATACAAAGTAAAATTTATTGTTATTACGTATCGGTTCACTGTAAGGTGGTGGATTTTCTTTCCAGAACCACATAACGCATATATTTATTTGCGAAAAATTGTTCTTTTGATTAAAAAGGAGAGTTAGCTCAGTTGGTAGAGCATCAGTCTGTCAAAGCTGGGGGTCGCATGTTCGAATCATGTACTCTCCACGAAGATATTTTATTATCTTCATTTTTTAACGGGAAATTTTTCCCGTTCAGTTATTTTGATTTATTTAACGAAAAATTCATTTCAATTCATTATTTAGTTTTGGTGACTCATCGCTGGGGCCACACCTCTTCCCATTTCGAACAGAGAAGTTAAGTCCAGTAGTGCCGATGATAGTCCTTCGGGGCAAAAGTAGGTAGTCGCCAGAACTAAGTAATGAATTTTTTCGTTTTTCTAATATAAAATCCCATACTCAAACTTTCTATATTCTAGGTTTTTTTGATATCATAAGGCCTATATGTCTTGGAACAGCAGTAGGCAGAGCAAGTATTTTTTTGGTGTACTATTTTTTATTTTAATAGTGGTTTTTTTGTTATTAAGACCGATTCTTTTTAAAGAACCAACTTGTTTTGATACAAAGAAAAATGGAGACGAAACAGGTGTTGATTGTGGTGGATCATGTGCTTTATTTTGCACAGAAGAGGCAAAAAATATTTCTATAAAATGGGCTAGAGCTTTTAAGGTGGTAGATGGTAGATATAACGTTGCTGCTTATATAGAAAATCAAAATACTGATGCCGTTGTTAAAGAAATTGGATATATATTTAAAGTTTACGATAGTGAAAACCGTTTTATTGTAGAAAGAGTTGGTAAAACATATATATCTTCTGCCGGTTCAATGCTCATTTTTGAGCCAGGTTTAATAACTGGCGGAAACAGAGAACCTGCTTTTGTTAGATTTGAATTTTTAGGAGAACCTGTTTGGTATCAAGAACCACTTTTAGCAAAAGATGTATCTTTGGTAGTTACAGAAAATCCTGAACTAATAGACCAGACAACTGTGCCAAAATTAACAGCAACTATTGCCAATAAATCTTTTCAAAAGCCAAAAGATGTTGACGTGTATGCAATATTGTATGACGAAAATGAAAATGCTCTTGCTGTGTCAAAAACTGTTTTATCTGAGATAGACAGAAATTCATCTGAGCCAGCTAATTTTTCTTGGTTTTTACCTATAGAAGGTGTTGTTGTAAGAAAAGAAATAATCATAAGTTTTGATCCATTTTCTATTTTTTAAAAATTATGAAAAAAGTTATTGGCCGAATTGATTGGATATTGTTTTTAAGTACTCTGCCTATTGTGGTTATGGGTATTTTAGCTATGGGTTCTTTTAATGGAGACAACTCTCTTATTAATAAACAAATTATATGGGTGATTGTTTCAATTATCTTATTTTTTATTTTAACTCAAATAGAGATAAAAATGCTCAATAAAACAAATATTCTGATCTGGGTTTTTGGAATAGCTATATTTTTTTTAGCACTTATCTTTATTTTTGGAACTATTTCAAAAGGAGCACAGAGTCGTTTTGATCTTGGAAGCCTTCATTTTCAACCAACCGAGGTTGTAAAAGTTATTTTGATTTTAATTTTGGCAAAGTATTTTTCAAGGCGACATGTTCAAATTGCTCACTTTAAGCATATTTTTATTTCAGCTATTTATTTATTTATTCCTTTTATTTTAGTTTTTTTACAGCCAGATTTTGGTTCAGCTGTTATTTTAGGACTTATTTGGTTTGGTATGATATTGGTTTCTGGTGTTTCAAAAAAACATCTTTTTGCTGTTATTGGTGTAGGTGTTTTAATCTTTTTGTCATTATGGTTTTTTGTTTTTCAAACCTACCAAAAAGAGAGAATTATTTCTTTTGTAGATCCTTTGTCTGATATTCAAGGGGCAGGATATAACGCATATCAATCTACAATTGCGGTTGGTTCTGGGCAGGTTTTTGGTAAGGGGGTTGGTTTTGGAACACAGTCTAGGCTTTCTTTTTTGCCTGAATATGAAACTGATTTTATTTTTGCCGCCTTTGCTGAAGAGTGGGGTTTTGTCGGGTCACTTATTTTGTTTATTCTTTTTGGTGTAATAATTTGGCGAATTATTTGGCACGCAATTCATGCTGGTAATAATTTTGAGCTTTTGTATTGTTTAGGCGTGGCTATATTTTTTATTAGCCATATACTTATTAATATTGGTATGAACATTGGAGTTTTACCTGTTACGGGTATAACATTGCCATTTATGAGTTACGGTGGTTCTCATTTGATTGCCGAATTTGGAGCTTTAGGAGTATTAATGGCAACAAGGCCTTACATGAGAGCAACGCATAGGGACTATATGAAAAATGAATTTGTGGGACTTGAATAAATATATGAATATTTCTATCTTTAATTATTTTTTTAGTTTTGCTCACCAGAATTTATTGGTTGATCAGATAATTATTTTTTTAGCTAATGGTTTTAGTATTGTTTTAATGCTCTCGGGTGTTCTTTATGTTATGTATCATAATGAAGGAAAATTTTCGCCGATTCAGAACTATCAAATTTTTTCGATTCGAATGAAAGAGATTTTTGTTTTTTGTTCAACAGGAGTTTTTTCTTGGTTTGCTGTTTCTTTTTTGAAAAGTATTTTTTCTATGCCTAGGCCTTATGAAGTTTTAGACATAACACCATTATTTACATATGGAACAATGGATTCTTTTCCATCGGGCCATGCCGCTGTTTTTGGGGCTCTTGCTTTTGGTTTACTTTTTTTACACAGATCTCGTGGTTCAATTTTATTTGCAATTTTGTCTGTGTTTGTTCTACTTGCGCGCGTCGTTTCAGGAATACATTTTCCGGTCGATATAATTACCGGTATTTTTGTCGGTTTTCTAATTGCTTATTTTTTCCATAGATTATTTAGACCAATAATATATAAAAAAGCAATATCTTCACGAAATCATTAGAAAGTAGTAGAATTGCATCTATTATGTGGAAAAAAAGATTGATTGCGGTTCTTGTGTTATTATTGGCAACATTTGTTGGTTATTTTGTTGCGTACTCAGAACCAAAGGCGGAAAGTTCATTACCAGTTATTAGTAGCCCTGCTTGGTTTTCAAAGTTTCCTTTTAAATTGGGACTTGATTTGTCAGGTGGAACACATTTGGTTTACAGGGCAGATGTGTCAAAGCTCGAATCAGACTCTGTAACTGATTCACTAGAATCTTTGCGAGATGTAATAGAAAGAAGAGTAAATGCTTTCGGTGTATCAGAACCAGTTGTTCAAGTAGAAGTTGGGGGAAGTATTTCTACTGATAAGTATCGATTGATTGTTGATTTGCCTGGTGTTACAGATGTAAATGAGGCAATTAAATTGATTGGAGCAACTCCAATTCTAGAATTTAAAACTGAAAAACCGGGCGCAAAAGAAATTGCTCAAAATGCTATACCAGATGAGAATGGAAATTTAAATATTAAAGTTGATGATATTTATCAAAATACTAAACTTACTGGACAGTATCTAAAAAATTCTCGTGTTGATTTTAATTCAACAACAGGTGTTCCAAATATTGTTTTAAAATTTGACGAAGAAGGGTCTAAATTATTTGCACAAATAACAAAAGAAAATATTGGCAAAACTGTTGCGATATTTTTGGATGGGCAAATAATTTCATCACCAACTGTTCAAGGCGAAATTGATGGCGGGGAAGCAGTTATAACTGGAACTTTTGATATAAAAGAAGCAAAAGCTTTGGTTGGGAAATTAAATTCGGGAGCACTTCCTGTTCCAGTTGAGCTGATCACAACTCAGACTATCGGGCCAATTCTTGGAAGTCAGGCAATTGACGCTGGACTAAAAGCCGCTCTTATTGGTTTTATGGCAATAGCAATATTTTTGCTTATTTGGTATAGACTTCCTGGATTTATAGCGGTTATATCATTAGCTATTTATGTTTTAGTTGTTTTGGCTATATTCAAGGTTTTCTCTGTTGTTCTTACTTCAGCGGGTATAGCAGGATTTATTATATCTCTTGGTATTGCGGTGGATGCAAATATTTTGATTTTTGAAAGATTGAAAGAGGAAATAAGATCAGGGAGAAGTATTTATGATGCAGTAGAGCAAGGTTTTGATAAGGCTTGGTTCTCAATTCGAGACGCAAACACTTCAACACTTATTACCTCAGCGATCCTTTATTACTTTGGAACTTCGCTTATAAAAGGATTTGCCCTAACTCTTGCAATAGGGGTTATTGTTTCTCTTTTTTCCGCAATTACTGTTACACGAGTATTTCTTCGTTCAATAAAACCAAAGACAGACAGTCGAGTCTCAAAGTTTTTATTCTCTAGTGGTTTTGTAAAATAACATGTTCATAATTAAACACAGAAATATATTTATAAGTATCTCAGCCGCGCTTGTGGTTGCTTCAATAGTTTTTATTTCATTTTTTGGGCTTAACTTGGGTATTGATTTTAAGGGTGGAAGTTTGATTGAAGTTGAATATAAAAATATTCGACCAGAAAATAGTGTACTTCAAGAAAAAATAGCTACAGCTGATTTTTCAAGTGTACTTCTTCAGCCAACTGGAGAAAAAGGACTAATAGTAAAGACTTTAGAATTAACAAATGAAAAGAAAGATGAGTTGATTGGAGTCCTGTCTTCTGATGGAAATGATCTAATTGAAAAAAGCTTTACTTCAATTGGTCCATCAATCGGAAAAGAGCTCAGAAAGAAATCAATTATATCTATAATTTTAGTTTCGCTCGGAATTGTTTTGTTTATTGCGTATGCCTTTCGTAAGGTTTCAAAACCAATTTCTTCTTGGAAGTATGGTTTGATGGCAATAGTATCTTTACTTCATGACATAATTATTCCAACAGGAGTATTTGCAGTATTAAGTCATTATTATGGAGTTGAAGTTGATACACTTTTTGTTGTAGCGCTTTTGACAATATTAGGACTTTCTGTTTCTGATACAATTGTTGTTTTTGATAGAATTCGAGAAAACATCAGACTTGAAGGAGGGAAGCAATTTAAAGATATTGTTGGACACAGCTTGAGTCAGGTTTTTTCAAGGTCTATTAATACATCCTTGACTGTTATCTTGGCTTTACTTGCTCTTGTATTTTTTGGACCTGAGTCTACAAGATATTTTGCAATCACACTAACTGTTGGAATGTTCTTTGGAACATATTCATCTATTTTTTTGGCATCTCCGCTTTTGGTAAAGATGGAAGAGTGGCAAAACAAGAAATAAATAAGACTAATAAAAACCCCTGTATTCTCGGGGGTTTTTATTATTCTTTAAATCCTAGCCATATAAATTTATCGTCCGTCATTTTTTCGTAAAGATCTAAGCGTTTTTCTTTTAGTTCTTTAAAAAATATTTCCCAACTTTTTTCGAAATCAGAATAGGTATGTCCTATAGAGACCTGAAATTTAATATACGTTTCCTCGCATCTTTTTTCTAATTCCTTGTCGGAAATATTGTTATCGTCAATATAATCAATTATGTTTTTCATAATCTGCTCATACTCTAAAACTTCTTGAGGTAGTTTTTCCATATTTTCCATTCTTTAAATTTACGCTAAAAACATGTCTTTTGTCAAAGAATAAGCTTTTTTGTTTTACAGTTCGTTTTGGTATAATTAAAGGGTTATAAATCTTAACAAATTTTATTATGACAATTATTTTAATTATTGTAGCGGTTTTGGTTTTATGGTTTGTTGTGACTTACAACGGACTTGTTCGTCTTGTAAACCGCACAAAAGAGGCATGGGCTGATATTGAGGTGCAACTTAAGAGAAGATATGACCTTATTCCAAATTTGGTAAATACTATAAAAGGTTACGCTACTCATGAATCAAGTGCATTTGAAAAAGTTACCAATGCTCGCGCGGCAGCTATGAGCGCAAAAACCCCAGGGGAGCACTCAAAAGCCGAAGGAGTTCTAGGTGGTGCGATTACTGGTATTTTTGGTATTGCGGAAGCGTATCCAGAGCTAAAAGCAAATACAAATTTCTTGGAACTTCAAAGAGAACTTTCTGACACAGAAAATAAAATTCAAGCAGCACGAAGATTTTACAACGGAAATGTTCGTGATCTAAACATTAAGCTTGAAACTTTCCCAAACAATTTTATTGTTGGAATGTTTAAATTCCAGAAAATGGAATTCTTTGATATTCCAGATGACGGCGCAGAATCAAAGCCGGTAGAAGTTAAATTCTAGTTATGGAAGCTAGTAAGATAAATTTTGGTAGGATAATAATTGGAATTTTCATCTTCTTGGCTATTTTTGGTTTTGTTCAACTTTTGAAAGATAATGGTACTGCACAGGAAAAAAAACTTCAATCAAAATTTAGATCTAAAACCAGCTGGTTCAAGATGGCCAAATAATTGGGTCACGTGGAGTGATATTTTTGAAGGCGAGGCCGTTTCTAAGTATGGTCCAAAGTTTTCTGAAACAGATTTTGTGGTAACAATGCCTACAAAACTTATACAATCTCTTCCAGATGGTTCATCTTGTGTTGGAGATAATGAAAAGGCAACTTGTGCTGTTGGGCAAGACGTGGAGATTAGAGATGGGTTTAATAAATGGTCAAATATTTAAAAGTTTAATTTTATTTTATGAATATAAAAAATATTATTTTAGTTTTGGTTTTAGTGGGAGTGTCGTTCTTCATTTTTAATATGAAAACAGGAAAACAGGCGCCAGTCCCAAATGAGCAAGAGCAAGTTGTTTCTGTTATGGGTCCAAACAAAGAAGATCTTTTGGCTCTTTCTATTGCCCCAGGAAGCACTGTGACAGGAGAATTCGTACTAGAGGGAATAGTTAAAAATGCATATTTTTTCGAAGGTAATATTTCAATAGACCTTCTTGATGCAAACCAAAATTTATTAAAGGTAGGATATGGAACAGCAACAACAGATTGGATGACAGTCGAGCCGGTAACATTTACTGCAAATCTAGACGCGACAGGGTTAACCGGACCTGGATATATTAAAATTCAAAATGACGATCCATCAGACGGGGAAGGTGGTCCAGCAAAAATTATTCTTGTTCCGGTAGTGTTTCAATAAATATATAAAAATAAAAAATATTTCTAAAACCCTTACGTTGTAAGGGTTTTTAGCTTGACTTTTTGCTTAAAATAGTGTATGATTTGGTTAAACTAAAAACCTTGAAAAAATGAAAAAAATCGCACTTCTTATCTTCTTTGCATTATTTGCACAGAAAGGTATTTCCCAAGTCTGGGATAGTATTGGTTCGGGTTTGCCTGCTCCTTCGGGGGTGCGTGGAATCTGGAAAATGGATGAAAGATTGTTCGCCTCAACAAGCGAAACAAACACAAATCTATATGAGTACACTCCACAAAGTGGTTGGACTCAGATAATTTCTTCATCTCAATTCGGACAGATTTGGGATGTTGTTTATGATTCAACAAACAACCAAGCAATATTGCTTGGAAAGTTTGAAGAACTAAGTAGCCCAGTAAATTCCAATATCTGTAATAGTTTGGCTAAATTTGATTTAGCGACAGGTTTGGTTTTACCTATTGGCTCCGGATTTTCTTTTCCTGATGAATATACTTATAGAGGAAGGATGATTAATGGGGTGCTTTATGTCGCTGGGAGATTTAATGAAATTAATGGACTAGATACCATTAATAATTTTACGAAAGTTGACCTGCAAACAGAAAGTTATCTGAAGGTTTGTGGAGGAAATCTGGGAGACCTGGTTCGAGATTTTTGTGTCTATAACAACGACACAATTCTAATCGGATCTTTCGTGCGAAACGGAATAGAATATCCAGTAGCAAGAATAACTCCAACTGGATTTGATTTCGGACCTTATCGTGGTTTTGGATACAGTTTGTCTGTATTTAATAGCACGCTTTACTTCGCTGGAAATATTAGGGACACTTTGCAAAATCTTTTTATTGTTGGAAGTTATGACGGGAATGTTTTTTCTACCGTAACAAAGACGAATAATATTGTACGCAAACTTGGTGTCTTTAAGGATGAACTTTATATAGCCGGCTCATTCGATTCAATTACAAATTCATCCGGTGTAATTTTGCCTGTAAATAATTTGGCGAAATATGACGGACTTTCAGTAAGTGAAGTATCTGGTGGTTGTGGTGGTGCAGCATCTTTGGTTTGGAGTTTAACTTCATCAGATGACACATTGTATATTGCTGGAAATTTTACTCAAGTTGGAAGTGTTCAGGCTCTAAATGTTGCAAGACTAATAACGCCGATCAGTAGTACAATTTTTGAGCAAAATCCTTCTAGTCAGGGATTTGTAATTTATCCAAATCCAACAGATGGAAATTTCCAAATTGACATTGGAGAAAATTTTGAATCGAAAATTTTGGTTCAAATATTCGACATCTCTGGTAGAAAGGTAGGCGAGTTTACAACAGATTTACCTACAAATTTAAGTGTGGATTTACCAAATGGTGTGTATTTTATCAAGATAAAAGAAAATACTACAAAATTGGTTATTCGAAAATAGTTTTTAAAGCCTTATCCTTTTTAAAAGGGTAAGGCTTTTTGTTATCCACATAGAATACTTCTAAAAGTGGCTTTTTGCTGAGATAATAAGAATATTATTAAGTTATTATTTAATCGTTTAGTTATTTATGAATAAAAAAATTATTATTCCTTTGGTTTCGGTCGGTGCAGTTTTGGCTTTAATTGTTTGGGTTGTTGGAATACAAAATAATAAATTAGTTAGCCAACAAGCAGCTTCTATAAGATATCAAAATCCAGCAGTAAAGCCTGATTCGAATGCTAGATCAACAGGTTTACCGCCAACAACTCTTGCTTGTACATCTATTGCTGCAGCAACCAATCCACCAGCACTACCTTCTACTGCGTTACCAAATCTTAGATATTCTCCACAAGAAGTTATTTCGCGTGTTTCTGTTACAAGTACTGGTTGTACACCAGGAGATGCGTTTTTAAATTTTGTTGACTTGGTTGTTTATGAGTCAAATTCTAATTACACAAGATTATCTAATATTAACTTGGTAGATTTAACTACAGGAAATATTATTCCAGCTTATGATGTGGTTTATAGTTTCCCATTAGTTACTGCTAAATTTAAGCCAAATTTTGACGTGTCTCAAAACGGAACAAGAACATTTGAAGTTCGAGCAGATCTTAATTTGGACATAGCGACTCTTGTTCCTGGTGATTATATTTTTAGCGTAATGTCTAATTTCATAGTCAATACATCTACAGGAAATGTTCCAGTAGACACTTCTAGTTTGTCACAACAGACAATGACTTTTTAGTTCAATCTGTTTATAGATGGTTATCAAAAGTCGCCCTCTGGGCGACTTTTGATATAATAGGGAAATGGCAACACTTTATACACAACAATCAAAAAATGTTCGAAAAACTTGGGCTTTGATGACGGTCTTTTTGGTCGTGGTTATTGGAATCGGTTTTGTCTTTTCTCAAATTTACGGTGATCCAAATATACTATATTTTTTCGTCGCTTTTAGTATTTGTATGAATATTTTTTCATATTGGTATTCAGATAAAATTACAATTCGTCTAACTGGCGCAAAACCTGCGGACATAAATCAATATCGAGATTTACATAATATTGTAGAAAATCTGAGCATAACAGCAGGCCTTCCAAAACCAAAAGTTTATATTGTTGAAGACAATGCGCCAAATGCATTTGCCACAGGGAGAGATAAAAATCATTCAGCTGTTGCGGTGACAACAGGACTTCTAAATATTTTAGACCGAAGTGAACTTGAGGGTGTGATCGCACACGAGCTTTCACACATCGGAAACAGAGATATTTTGGTTTCAACTGTTGCTGTTGTTTTGGCTGGATTTGTTTCTATTGTTGCGGATATGTTTTTGCGTTCACAAATGTTTGGTGGTTCACGAGATGACGATAACAAAGGAGGGAGCGTGTTGATAATAGTTGGAATAATCTTTGCAATCTTGGCTCCAATTTTTGCAACAATTATTCAGTTGGCAATATCGCGAAAAAGAGAATTTTTAGCTGATTCTTCTGGGGCGCTACTTACAAGATATCCAGAAGGTTTAGCTTCGGCGCTTGAAAAAATTTCTGCAAATTCTCGTCCTATGCAAAAGGCAAGTGATGCAACTGCTCATCTATTCATTGCGAGTCCTTTTGGCGGAAAAGCTTTCAGAGGATTACATAAATTGTTTATGACTCATCCACCAGCAGAAGAGAGAATTAAAATTTTAAGAGAAAAGTCTTACTAATGAATTTTAAAAAAGATAATCTAAATACCAAAGAAAAATTTTGGTTTGTGAGGAAAACTTATGGTTGGGGTTGGGTTCCTGCAACTTGGCAAGGGTGGCTTGTTTTGTTTATATATATAATTATTTTAACTTTATTTTCTTTTACAGTTGATGAATATTCATCTTTTCGTGAAATTATTTTCACTTTTATTTTGCCAGTTTTATTTTTGACAATTACATTAATTCGTATTTGTTATAAAAAAGGAGAAAAGCCTCGTTGGCAGTGGGGAACACGAAAAGAATAAAATTAAAAAATTATTTTATAAAAAATTTATCAAAACTTTGCATCATTGATTAATTTTCAAGAATGTAATTTTTTTATTAGAATTAAATTGGAGTAAAAGAAGATTACCCTAGAGAAGTAGGTCTAAAAATGATAAAATAGGCTTGTTATGGAACAAAACCCCACTAAAAAAGTATTCCTGATCCATGGTTTTCAAGGAACACCAAACGGAGGATGGAGACCCTACCTCATGAGTGAACTGGAGAAGCAGGATATTTATGCCTGCTCTCTTTCAATGCCTAAGCCAGACGAACCAATCCTTTCTGAATGGTTAGAAGAAATAAAAAGATATGTAGATAGAAATTCAAACGATGATGTTTATCTCGTCGGTCATAGTCTTGGAGGAACTGCTATTCTCCGATATCTAGAACAGTTTAATTCTCAAAACATCAAAGGAGTTGTTATCGCATCGGCTCCATGTCACCAAAATACGAATAGCAAGATTGTGGATTTTCTTCGGACCGATTTTAACTGGGAAGCCATGAAGAATAAGGTTGAATATGTGGTTGTCATCCATGGAGACAATGACCCTAATGTCCCTGTATCAGATGCAGAGGAAACAACAAAGCAACTCAACGGAAAACTGATTCTTATTCCAGATGGAAAGCATTTGAATGGTTTATCAGGATTTACAGAGTTACCTGAAGCATTATCAGCACTAACTGAGATGATGGAATAGTATGGAAATCGTAAATCAAAAGCTAGCTGATCTAAATAGAGGATCAAATAATATTCTTGAACAGATCCCAGAATTAACTTATATCGGTGATCCAGTACTACGACTTAAAACATCAGATGTTTCAGTTCAAGAAGGGGTAAGTCTTGGAAAGAAACTTATTGAGACGTTGATTAAATACCAAAAACTTACAGGTCTTGGTGTCGGTCTTGCTGCGCCTCAAATCGGAAGCTCAGGAAAGGTATTTGTCACACACAAGGATGATATATCAAAAATATTCATTAATCCTAAAATAATCAACTTATCGGAGGATGAGAATCTGTATAAGGAAAACTGCCTAAGTTCAAGTCATGTATGGTGTGATGTAAAACGACCAAAATCTATCACTATTTCATATGCAAACGAAGATGGAGAATCCGTAACAGAAGAATACGAGGGTTTTTGGGCACGACTTATACAACACGAATACGATCATCTGCAAGGAGTCGTAAATGTAGATAAGGCAGTAGTGGGCACTATTGAATATCGTTTAGGAAACCCTAAAGAGGAAAAAATTAGAGAATAATTATGAAATCCTTTTTTAGAAAAGTCAGACATCAAGCGATCATAAAAAATCTACAAATACCCAAAGAAGCTTTGGTTCTTGATACTTCATGTCAGGATGGTGGTTTTTTGTCTGTACTTACTAAGAACAATGCTGATAAAAATCTAAAGCCATTCGGTGTAGACATCAGTGAATCTGATATAAGCAAAGCAAAGAAATTGGTACCTACTGGAATCTTTGAGATCACGGACAATAAGACCCTTCCGTTTGCAGATAAAACTTTTGACGTAGTGATCAGCTCTTTAACACTACATCACATGAACAACCCGATTAGTTCTCTTTTGGAGATGAAGCGAGTGATAAAAGACACTGGCTCAATTTACCTGATTGATATCATGGCAGAGGGAAAATTATTCAATTCTATTCTGAAGAAAATTAAATGTCCCGAACCCTATCATTTTGAAAAGTTCTACTCCGTTAAAGAGGTAGAGGAATTAGTAACAAAAGTAGGGGTGAAGATCAATACAAAAAAGAAAGTATTTGTATTTCCAACATTTACCATTACTGCTCCAGTTTCAATCTTAGAACTACAAATACAGGAATAACAAAAAGAGCCTTTGAAGGCTCTTTTTGTTTACCTATTTCAGATAGCATCTCGTGCTATCTGCTAATGGCGGAGAGCGTCGTGTTAGAACTAAAGGCGGACAAGCCCTGTAAGGTCATTTTAGCACTTTTAAAAATCTTAATCGACGCATCTCGAGTGCTCCTAAACTTCTTTATTTAACAACTGCCCTATATCGACAGATATTTGAGAGTAATCAAAACTTGTTTCTATTTTTTTACAAGAATCAATGTTTTCTTTGGCGTATAAATATAGGCTATTCCTGACATCTTTATTAAGAACAAGTTCAATAATCCCTGCAAAATCTTTTTTCTCTATTTTTTCTAACACAATCGCCCTATTTCCTCCTTGTAAAGTAAAAAGTATTTCTGGAATACGTTTTGCTCCTCTTTTAATATCTCCAAAAGGATAGTGATGTGCCTTGAAATAATCTTCAAAATCATCTATTATTTGACGATTAATTCCTAATAGTTCAGCTATTAAACTAACATTTTTATCAGGAATCTTTCCAGCAAGTAATTGTCCTATTTCCAATCCATACCGAATATGCCCGCCAGTAAACTTCTTTGTCATCAGAAAGTACTTATCGAGTGTTTCGTCGGTTATATTGTTTTCCTCTTCAAGCCCCTTATCTATTTTCTGCCCTTCATAGATACCACGCATATATTCATTATTGAATACCTTGAGTATTTCGTAGCTGAAAGAGGGAAATGATTTTCTAAATTCTATTAAATCAGTAAGTGCATGTACTCCATTAATTTCATCGAGTCGAGCGTTAATGATTGTTTTTTCGATCCCATCTATAAGATGAATACACTTCTGACCATTTCGATATTGTTCATTATCTAAAATGTCATCAATTTTAATGATGCTTGTATCAATATCAGATATATTTTCAAGGATGGTAAGTTCCTTCTCAGAAAGCTTTTTTCCAGAAGCGAATTCATATCCGATTTGAATATATTGCTCAAATGATTTAGATCTTGGTTGATATGACTCCATAATTATAATTATATTATAACAAGCATTATTTAAACACTTCACACTAGCTCTAAGATGCGGAGGAAGAGAGAGTTCGTTCAAGAACATTTTTGTCATCAGTCACTCCAAAGATTTCTCGACCTTGGATTTTCACCCAGCTTTGTTAAGTTGGGTCCCGAAAATCCTTTCGAATCTCTCTTGCTCTCGCAACGACAAACCGTCAAAACCTTGCAGGTTTTGACGGGTCGATTGCGGAGATGGAGAGATTCGAACTCTCGATGCCTTTCAGCATGCCACCTTTCCAAGGTGGTGGAATAAACCACTATCCGACATCTCCAGTTTGTTTAATATATCAAAAAAACAACAATATCGTCATTTGCAAAACTTCCAAAAATGATGTATTCTATAAGTCTGTTCGGCCTCTGGCCGTTTTTAAATTCTCTAATAAATGAGACTTTAAGAGAATTTAATACTGAGTTACTCGAAGTATAATTAATCATCAAATTTATGGAAATCAGAAATATAGCAATTATCGCTCACGTGGACCACGGAAAAACGACTCTAACAGATGCGCTTCTTCGACAAACCGGAGCTGCAGAAGAAGGAGTTTCAATGGACTCAAATACGCTTGAGCTTGAGCGAGGAATTACTATTTATTCTAAAAATGCCTCTGTTCCTTATAAGGGAACAAAAATAAATATTGTAGATACACCAGGTCACGCTGATTTCGGGTCTGAAGTTGAACGAGTACTTCGATCTATTGATTGTGTTTTGTTGGTTGTTGATGCTCAAGAAGGCCCGATGCCTCAAACACGATTCGTTTTGAAAAAATCTCTTGAGCTTGGTCTTAAGCCAATAGTTGTTATAAACAAAATCGATAAACCTGCTGCAAATCCAAAACATGTTGAGGAATTGGTTTTGGAATTATTTATGGAGCTTGGCGCAAGTGACGAGCAGTCAAATTTCCCAGTTGTGTATGCTATTGGGCGAGACGGAATCGCAAAAAGAAAATTAGAAGATGATTCAAAAGATCTTATGCCACTTCTTGATGTTATTTTGGAACATGTTCCTTCTTCATCTGGAGACAGTACACATTCATTGATGTTCCAACCGTTCAATCTTGCGTATGATAATTTCTTGGGAAGACTTGCGATTGGAAGAGTTTATGATGGCGAACTTTCACCAAACCAAAATATTTTTATAAAAAAACCAAATGGAGAGACTAGAAAAGGTAGAATTGTAAAAGTTTTTTCTTTTCAAGGTCTTCAAAGAATTGAAACACAAAGTGCAACAAAAGGAGATATTGTTATGATTGCTGGGCTTGCTGATATTGATATTGGAGAAACTATTTCAACTGATGAAAATGTAACACCGCTTCCAGCGATTGCTGTTGACGAGCCAACTATTGCTCTAAACTTTTTGATAAACAATTCTCCATTTGCAGGACGTGAAGGAAAATTTGTAACAACAAGACAAATCAGAGAAAGACTTGAAAAAGAACTCGAAATGAATGTTGGACTTCGTGTTGATTTTGATGCAAATGAAAATTTTAGAGTTTTAGGACGTGGAGAACTTCACATTGCGATTTTGCTTGAAAATATGAGACGAGAAGGTTATGAAATACAGGTGTCACAACCAGAAGTTATTATTCGTGACAATAACGGAGTAAAAGAAGAGCCATTTGAAGAAGTTATTGTTGATACGCCAAATGAATATCAAGGTGCTGTTATTGAAAAATTAGGTCTTCGAGGATTTGTTATGACAGATATGAAGACTCACGATAGTAATGTTCGAATTATTTTAAAAGGTCCAACACGAGGACTGTTGGGATTTAGAAATCAATTCGTTATTGATACAAAAGGGGAAGGGATACTTTCATCTCGATTTGTTGGGTTTGAGCCGTATGCAGGAGAAATTAGAAAAAGACCAACAGGATCCATGATCTCTATGGCAACAGGAAAAGCTCTAGGATTTTCATTGTGGAATTTGCAAGATAGAGGAGAATTATATATTGGACCAGCTACTGAAGTTTATGAAGGGCAAGTTATTGGAAATACTTCAAAGGGTGACGAAATGGTGGTAAATCCAACAAAAGGAAAACAGCTTTCCAATGTTAGAGCGTCTGGAACAGATGAAGCTATAAATCTTATTCCACCACTTACTCTCGATATTGAGCGTGGACTTGAAGTTATGGCAATCGATGAATATTTAGAAATCACCCCAAAATCCGTCCGACTTCGAAAACAACAACTAACAGAAACTGACAGAGCAAAAGCTAAGAGATAAAAAAATCCCTCACATAGTGGGGATTTTTGTTTAGATTGACTCCTTGTCTCTAGTGTTGTATAATGTATACAAATAAACTAAACCTTAAAAACAATAAATATGCGAAAAACACTCGGTATTTTGATCTTAGTACTTCTAAGTACTATGGGGTTTTCTCAATCAAATGGGACAAACCTAAATTGTGCAGATTTGGTGCAGAAAACAGTTCCACCAAATGCTGTAAATGACTTTGCTAACATTTTAAACAATGAAGACAAAGCAGTGCTCGAACAGAAATTACGTGCCTATTGGGATAGTACCTCTATCTCTATAGTGGTCACAACAGTTAATTCTCTTAACGACAATGATGTCAGTGAATATTCAACAGCACTATTTAATTGCTGGGGGGTGGGTGACAAAACAAATCGTGGAGTTTTAATGTTGGTTGCACCAAATGAAAGGAAAGTATATCTTTCTACCGGTCAGGGAATTGAGTTTATTCTTTATGACGGACTCTGCAAGAGAGTCATTGAAGAAGATATAATTCCTTCATTTAAAAATGGAGATTACCCTCTTGGAATACTAAATGGGGTAAATAGCTTGATTAATATCCTGGGGACCATGTCTTGGGAAGACCGAATGGCTGCGATTGAAGAGAGAGCTAAAATTGAAAAAATTGCAGAACAAAAGACTAAAGAAAATATTGAATCTGCGATAACTATGGTTGTAATTATTGCCTTGTTTGTTGGATTTGTATATTTTATCGTCAGTCTAATTTTTAGAATTAAGAAAAGAAGATTATTAAAGAAAAAAATTAATAATTTAAATTCTGAAGTTCTGAAAGCAAAAGAAATGATTGAAGGCCTGAGAATAAATTATCTAAAACAAGCTCCAAAATGGGCACAACAAGAAATGGAAGATCACCTTACGCTTTCAGAAGAAAATATTAATTCTATTTCTGATCTTATTGCAGAGTCTGTTATTTTTCTAAAGAAAACCTCCACTAAGAATGTTGAGGGAGCAGAGGAAAATATACGTAACGCCAAGATTCTTTTAGATAAAGCTTTTTTGAGTTTTGAAAAGGTGGATACAAAGCTTCGAGAAAAAGTAATTAAATTCTCTTCTGAAGTGAAAGATGTTTGGAATAATGCATTGACGGTATCTTCTGAGCGTTATCAATCCGTAAAGTCTTACATTGGTAAAGGTTATGAATTTGAGCCTGAGCTTTTGAAGATAGAAAGGATTTTGAAGAGACTTGAGTCGCTTCAAGCTGATATCAATAATCCAGAAAATCATAAGAATGTTCACGAAACATCTACTGATTTGAAAAATAAGGCCGTAGAAATTGAAGCCAATTTGTCAGAGATTATTAAAGACAAAAAGAAGGTGGATAAGGCTTTACCTGGAGTTGATTTTCAGCTAAAGGAAGCGAAAGGGAAAATCGATCAATATTCTGAAAAACTGAATTCGTTTCGTAAGAAATATGATCGCAGTGCATGGGGGAAATTGGAAGAAGACCTGAATAATTATTCCAGAAAAATGAATGGAGATCTTGAAAGAAGGATTGATAAGATGAAGGATGTAAAATTAAACATATCCTCAATCAATCTTTTAAATCAAAATTTTCTTTCATTGGTTGGTGTTGTTGAGGGAGTTCGTTCCGTTTTCTCCGCAATAGACAGTTTCGTGTCTGAGCAGGAAAAAGCAAAAGCAGATTTCTTTAAAAAGATTCCTGATGCTGAAAAAGCCATCGCAGAAGCACTGAAAGAAATAAAAGATTCTGATGTGGGTTCTAGCGCTAAAGAAGAAGCTAAAAAGGCAGTAAAAAAATTAAATGAAGTGAAAGTTGAAGTCCAGGACGAAATTGCTGATTGGATTTTGATTCTAAGTTCATTGAATGATGTTGTATCAAGCGCTAATCTAGCTATAGAAAAAGCCGAAAGTGATATTGCTTCTGCTCAATACAATAGAAAAGAAGCAGCCCGAAAGAAAAAAGAAAAAGAAGATGAAGATAAAACACCTTCAATTTCTTTCTCTACATACTCATCGTCTGGAATTTCTATAGGCGGAGGCGGATTTGGTGGCTTTGGTGGGGGTTTTACTGGCGGAGGCGGTGCTGGTGGAAGTTGGTAAAAAATAATTTATAGTATAGGCCCGGATTTTTATCCGGGCTTTTTTAATTTATTATTTTGATATAATCACCCCAAAATCCGTCCGACTTCGAAAACAACAACTAACAGAAACTGACAGAGCAAAAGCTAAGAGATAAAAGATAAAAATCCCTCACGAAGTGGGGGATTTTATTTATAGTAATACGGATGGGTGTATTTTTCTTTGTTAATTTTTTTCTTTTTTATAAATAACAAAAAAATACTACACAAGATAGAAGCTATCATTTTTTTTGTAATTAATTGTTTGCTTTATAATAATGCTTTTTAGTTGGTAAGTAAATAGATGTATTAGGAGGTTTAGATGGTTCTATAAATAAGTTAAAATTCTACAATTGGTGTTTTTTAAGGTAAAATCATTCAATGACTCAGGCTAAGGCTTTGGCTATTATGAAAACAGGGGTCAATATTTACCTCACAGGAAGTGCGGGGTCTGGAAAAACGCACACACTAAATCAGTATATAAATTACCTAAAAGATCATGGTATTGAGGTGGCAGTAACTGCTTCAACAGGAATAGCTGCGACTCATATGAATGGAATGACCATTCACGGTTTTTCGGGTATTGGAATAAGAGACAATCTAACAGAATATGATTTGGATGAATTGACCCAAAAGCCATATTTGGTAAAAAGATTTCATAAAACAAAAGTTTTAATTATTGATGAAGTTTCAATGCTTCACGCACGAACACTCGATGCTGTTGATTTGGTTTGTAGGAAATTTAAAAGAAACAATTTGCCGTTTGGTGGAATGCAGGTAATTTTATCTGGTGATTTTTTTCAATTGCCACCAATTACTCGCAGTCATTCAACAGGTCCACAAATCGATATGTTTGACCAAACAGAAGGCTCTGAGCAAATACCCAAAGATCTGATTGTTTATTCAAGAGCTTGGAAAGAAATGCGACCAGCCATTTGTTATCTTACAGAGCAACATAGACAAGATGATCAAATATTTACAAATATTTTAAATAAAATTAGAGAGAATAAAATAGAAGCAGAACATTTAGAAATTATAAAAGGACGAATAAATGCAGTTCTTGATGGGGAAATTCCACCAACTAAACTTTATACTCACAACGTAGATGTCGACACTATAAATCAGCGCGAGCTTCAAAAACTAAGTGAGATGGAATACAACTATGAAATGCAGACAAAGGGAAGAGATGTTATTGTCGAGATTTTAAAAAAAAGTTGTCTTGCGCACGAAAAACTTTCTTTGAAAAAAGGTGCGCAAGTTATGTTTATAAAAAACAATTTTGAGCTTGGTTATGTAAATGGAACAAGAGGTATTGTTGAAAGTTTCCGAATAGACAGAACGCCAGTTGTCAGACTTATGAATGGAAAAAGAATTGAAGTAAAAGAAGAGAGTTGGATGATTGAAGAAGATGGAAAGTCAAAAGCATCTTTAATGCAGTTACCACTTAGACTTGCATGGGCCATTACGATCCATAAAAGCCAAGGAATGAGTTTGGACAGCGCAGAAATTGATCTATCGAAGACTTTTACTTATGGAATGGGTTATGTTGCTCTTTCCCGTGTTCGAACTCTAAATGGCATTAGACTTGTCGGACTCAGTGAAAATTCTTTAAAAGTAGACCCAAATGTTTTGGAGCTTGATGAAAAACTTCAAGTCGAATCAGAAGAAAATGAAGAAATGTTTGGTAAACTTTCGACCACTGAGCAAGAGAAAATGGAAAGAGATTTTATTTTGAGATCGGAGGGTTTTATAAAAGCAGGAGTTGCTAAAAAACTAAAAGAAAAAAGTTCAACAATAGAAATAACAAAATCACTTCTTTTGAAAAAGATGACATTTGCGGAAATTGCAAAAGAGCGAGGTCTTGGGCTGTCGACTATTTTGGATCATGTAGAAAAGTTGATTGCTCGAGGTGACGAACTTCCACTTGGGCATACATATCCAGATAAAAATAATATAAAACTTGTGCAAAGTTGTATTGATAGCATACAAGGAGATGATAAGTGGAAATTAGCGCCAATAAAAACTATGTTGGATAAAAAAAAGAAGCACCTTACCTTTGATCAAATAAGAATTGCGAGGATTTTTTGCAAAAAATAGTTTTTTGACAAAAGTATAAAATATTGGTAGAAATAAGACCGATAAACTTTAAAAAACTAAATAATGAAAAAGAAAACAATTTCGCGCTCAAGGGGCACTAAGTTAAAGACTGATCGGCAAAATTTTGCAATCTTGCGTCGGAGAATAAAAAAGATTGGATTTTATGAAAAATCTCCTGATTGGCTAATAAAAACATTGACAGAAAATGAATTAACTCCACCGGATTCCGAAAGGATACCTGAAACTTTCGATCAATTAATCTATGCAAGAAAGATTAATGGTTACACTATTTTGTTTATTTCATCTTTTAATCCCACAATTGACAAAATTCTTGGCCGTAAAGTTAACGGCGCATTTTCAAAACAAGGTGGATCTTTTTGGATTTTAATTATTGATGAAAATGGTGAGAAAGTTGTAACTCGACAGCGTTTTCGTACTAGCACAATGAAAGAAAGAATTCCGATGGAGTTAGAGTGTTTTGTTTTCGGTTTAAAAAGACGACCGGTACAGAAAAATGGTATAGGTAAAATGTTTCTGTGTGACCCAAGTGCAAGTAGAGTTTCATCTGAAATTAAAAAATCTTTCTTGAATTATAAAGAAAAGGTTTTGAAAAAAGAAAACAGAAATATTTTTTTGAAGTATCAACTAATTTGGTTGCCTGTAAATTTTTCAAAACAACAATATCAATTTCTCGAAAGCGGTATGAAGGGCGATCTTTTGGGTTCTTATCTGGAGTTAATCCGGCAACGGGCATATTATTGGTCTGTTGAGCGCAAGAGGCGTAAGACAAAAAAGACGATTAAAAAGATACGAAAACCATGGAAAATAGGTGATTCTCCAGCGGTTATTTAGCACTGTTTCTGGCGTGAGCTCATACCCCCCCGTTAATCATAACGGGGGTTTTATTTTGATATAATGAGGTTATGAAAAAGATTTTTATTTTAATATTT
>DAORIO010000009.1:0-20908 GCA_035438585.1 Minisyncoccota bacterium
AATTTTCTTTACGCTTTTTGAAAAAGCGGCAAATAATTTGGTTGATATTTCAACCGTATTTAATGAATTAGTAAACACACCGGCTGCTGATAAACGCATGGATTTGGTAAAAAAAATCGAGGACTTAGAGCATGTTGGCGACTCGGTAACGCATGAAATTTTCACAGCGCTTAGCACCAATTTTATTACTCCGTTCGATAGAGAAGATATTCAGTATTTAGCTTCATCGCTTGATGATATTGCCGATTATATTGATGGTTCGGCTAAGCGATTGGTACTGTATAAAATTGATGAGTATTCGCAACCTATGCGACAATTGGCCGAAGTTATTTTTAAATCGGCTATAGAAATTAAAGCTGCAGTTGGCGAATTGAAAAGCTTGGAAAACTAACTCCGTATTCGTGAGGCATTGGTGCGTATCAATAGTTTAGAAAACCATGCCGATGATATTTTTGATGGAGCTATCGCCAACCTTTTTGAAGAAGAAAAAGACGCAATCAAAATCATTAAACTAAAAGAGATTCTTTCAAACATGGAAACAGCAACCGATAAATGCGAGGATGTTGCGAATGTGATTGAAACGATTTTAATTAAAAACAGCTAAACGAAAAAACATGACATTATTATTGTTTGTTATTTTTTTGGCGCTGGCGTTCGATTATATCAATGGTTTCCATGATGCGGCAAACTCTATTGCCACAGTGGTTTCCACAAAAGTACTTTCTCCTTTCCAGGCCGTAATGTGGGCCGCTTTCTTCAATGCTGTGGTATTCTTTTTATGCCAACACCATTTACTTGGGTTTGAATTAAAAGTAGCCGATTCTGTTTCTAAGATTGTAAAAACAGAAGCCATTACCCTTGTGGTGATTGTGGCCGGATTATTAGCTGCTATTTTCTGGAATTTGCTTACTTGGTACTACGGAATTCCTAGTAGTTCATCGCATACCTTGATGGGTGGATTTGCCGGTGCTGCTATTGCTAAAGCAGGATTTGGTGTATTGGCCGATGTTGGAAAAATCTACACAACGGTAGCCTTCATTTTCTTAGCCCCATTGATAGGTATGATTCTCGGTTACTTTATAGCGGTGTTAATATTGCACTTGTTTAAACGTTCGAACCCACACAGAGCTGAACGCATTTTCAAAAAATTGCAATTAGTTTCTTCCGCTGCTTTCAGTTTGGGGCATGGAGCCAACGATGCGCAAAAGGTAATGGGAATTATTGCCGCAGCCTTAATGGTATACGCACATACAGTGGATGCCAGCTTAATTCCCGATTGGGCCAAAGTAGACATCATACAAGAAATGAAGAATGGCAAAATGATAAATAAAATCAGCCACATTCCGGATTGGGATGAATTACTTAAAGTTCGTGAATTCTTTAGAAACCAAGGACAAACTGTTGTTGTAACTAGTGGGACCTGGGATTTATTACATGCAGGGCAAGCACTTTACCTCCATAAGGCTAAAAGCATGGGGGATGTTCTGATTGTTGGCGTAGATTCTGACGAACTTACAAGATTCAGGAAGGGGCCTCAACGACCAATTGTTCCTCAGGATGAAAGGATTACACTATTAAGTCTTTTAGATTCAGTAGATTTTATAGCCTTACTAGATAAAAAGGAAGGAAGAGATGGTGAATCCTTAATTCGTATGTTGAAGCCCGATATTCTCGTGATGTCAGAAACAACAAAGAATGAAGGCGAAGATCATGCTACAAAATGGAAGGGGATTTACGAAAGCGAGGGAATTTGTAAGGTGGAAATATTGCCTCCTCAATCTGTATCTTCGACCTCAAATCAGATTCGTTTGGTTATGATTGAAGGAAGGCTTGATTCCATGCAAAGACTTCTAAAATTTCTTCGGGAAGAGTTTCCGGATGAGTTCACTAAATCTTTAAATCATGTAGAAAATGGAAAACCAAAAATGTAAATGCTTAATTATGTACATGCCAGTTTTACACCAAGGGTATCTGAATCTATTTCGTGAAAAAGATTTCGATGTTGTATTTGTTTTAGGGGAAGATGTAATAAGTTTCTTGGAGAGAAAAGAATTTGAATCACTCTCCAGAGATTTAAGAAGACTTCACTCAGAAACAATTGCTCAATTTTTGAAATCAGTTTTTTCTGGGGTTCAACTACTTCCTTTGGAGTTACTTAAAAATCAATTATTTTTTATAAATTATGAAGTTCATTTAACGGGAGATAATATCGGCAGATTTATTGCCGAAAAATTCTTTAGTGATCGTGAGGACATAATTTTTGAAAATGTTTTTTTGAGATGGCATAAGCAGATTTCTGAAAAAGAAAATGAAGTACGTCCAGACCGAACCATATCTACAGATGAGAGGGATCGAATGTTTATGGATCAAGCTTTCAAGGAAGGAGAAAAAAGTTCCGATTGGTGGAGAAGGGTGGGTGCAGTACTTGTGGTTATGAATAAAGTGGCTCTAGTTAGTCATAATCGTCATATGCCTCATGAGTATATTCAGGAAATGGACGGAAATTCAAGGATTGACCATAAGCCTGGCGAGAGGATTGATTTAGTAACTTCAATTCATGCCGAAGCGTCGCTTGTTGGAAAATCTTCACGACAAGGTGTAATTACTGAAGGTGCCGACCTTTACGTAACTACATTTCCTTGTCCGGGATGTGCACGTATAATTGTTGAAGCTGGAATTTCTAAGGTGTTTTACAAAGACGGTTATTCTTTGTTTGATGGAGAAGAAATTCTTCGCTCAGGCAACGTTGAAATCATTCTTGTAAAATAAAAAGCCCTGCGCAATGCAGGGCTTTTTTTATTTTTTTTCTAAATCGAAGAAAGAGAAATCATCAGAATGTTTGGGTTCGTTTACGTGGCGTTCGTAAGAAACTATTTCCCAGTCACTATCATTCATTTTAGGAAAGAAAGCGTCTCCTTTGTATTTTTGAGAGAGCACTCTTGTTAGTAGGACTTTGTCTGCTATTTTTAGTCCTTCCTCAAAAATTTGTTGGCCTCCGGCGATAAAAACTTTTCCGGTGCCTAAGCTTTTGGCGTACTCAACTGCTTTTTCAAAGCTAGAAACAATTTCAACCTCAGGATTTTCGTGGGTTGTTATTGTGTTTGAAATTACAACATGTTTTCTTCCTGGTAAAATGCCAGGAAGTGATTCAAGAGTTTTTCTTCCCATGATCAATGGGTGACCCATAGTTGTTGATTTAAATCTTTTAAAATCCAAGGGGAGCCTCCATGGGATTTTGTTTTCAAAACCGATTACATTATTAAGATCGGTGGCTGCAATTACGATTATTTCCATTTTATTAAGTTTTAAGTTTAGGGCAGTATACCATCAAATTTAAAATAAAAAACCCTGCTTAAAAACAGGGTTTTTGAACACTCTTTAACTTTCAAACCTCGGTATCGATTTTCATTGCTGGGTGCGGGTCATAATCAGATAATTGAAAATGTTCCGGTCTGATGGCAAAGAAATCTTTTACAGGGTCACCGGTCGGTTCGAAGTTCAGTGTGACGGTGGGAAGTTTTCGAGGCTCACGCTCAAGTAATGTTTTCACATTTTCTAATTGTTTGTCTAGATAAATGTGTGAATCAATCATTACATGGTGGTAAGTATCGAACTCATACCCAAGAACACATGAAAGCATCATTCCAATCGCAGCATAATGAATCATGTTGTAGGGAACTCCTGTGGCAACATCAGCAGAACGTTGAAGTTGAATTAATGTAAGCAACTTCCTTTCAACATCAAGTTCAATTTGAACATCGCCATGACACGGAGCAACAACCACTTGCCGTTTTCCATTAGGAACAATTATTCCTGGGGGATACCAGTTAGTAACGCGGTGGGTAAAGGCAGAAGGGTATTTCATCATGACTTTGATGATGTTTTCCCATTGATTTATGGTTCCACCTTTTCCGTCGGGAAATGTTCCCCAAATTCCTCCATAAGAAAATCTTCCTAAATGTTCACCGGTATCATTTTCTGGTAAATCAAATTTAGGTGTTCCGTCAGGGTTTGTAATGTGTTCGACTTTCGTCCATCTCTTCCACCAATATTTAGGTAAACCAAATTTTTCCAACTCATTTAGCGTGGTGGCTCCATGAATAAAACCGACAATCTCTGCAATTGCGTAGTAAAAATATTCACTAATATCGCGTTCGGTTATCACCGGAAATCCATAAGCCATTTTAAACTCCATTGGGTTTACAAAATATTTCTGGATCTTTCCTCCATGGAATTCGACTTTTCCTCTCAAGCTACCTTTTTCAAGAATTTTTTGAAGAGTTGCTTTGTATTGAGAGTCTACAGGACGTTCTTCGTAAGGAAGATAATTTACAATTTTAGGTACTTCGATAGATTCTTTCATGTTGTCTTTTTTTGATGTTTACCAATGTAAAATACTACTGATTCATTTTCTTCAAGAGCTTCCACGTCAGGGAAAATTATTTGAGCATGAAGATGTGAGACTGTGGCTCCTGAGAATTCCGGATTACCAAACCGCGAGGCTATGGCAGAACCAAAACTCCAAGCACCTCCAATCATTTTAAATTCTTTCTCAGCCCATTTAAACAATTCTCCAATTTCTTCAAAAGCTCCTTCCGGAACATCATTTAAATTTGAAGAATGATTTTTTAAGATGGCCAGAAGATGTTTTTTTGTTTTCTTGTAAGGCCACTGGTTTTCTGTTAAAACCCAATTTTTTGTTTCCTTCAAAATTGGTTTTTTATGATAAAGATCTAGTTGTTCTTTGCAAAATGGACAGTGTCCTTCTGAAAGAATTTTTTTCATTACTTCGATTTGTTCGTCTTCGCGAGCATTCGAAATGTCTATGTGTTCGTTTCTCATATTTTATTTTTAAGTTTTAGTTTATACATAATTTACAGTAAATTTCCCTTATGTCAAACAGCCCTTTATATTTCCACCATTTCGCGATAAACTCATACCATGAACAAACGAATCAGTGATATCGTCAAAAAGGCTATAACCGACCTTGGGCTACCCGAAGTCGATTTTAATGTTGAATTTCCTGCAGATATGAATCACGGGGATTATTCGACAAATGTTGCTATGGTTCTCGCGAGTTCTGAAAAGACTTCACCGCGCGAAATCGCTCAAAAAATAAAAGATAAAATTGAAGAATCGAAGTCTGCTGAAATTGAAAAATTAGAAATTGCTGGAGCGGGTTTTATAAATTTTTATCTAACCGACAAGTTTTTTATTGAAGAAACAAAAAAAATAAATGAAACTGATGACTTTGGAAAAGGCGAATTAATGCTCGGTAAAAAAGTTCTAGTTGAATACACTCAGCCAAATCCATTCAAACCTTTTCATATTGGACATCTTATGAGTAATACTATTGGAGAATCAATCTCTCGGATTTTAGAGTGGCAGGGTGCAAATGTTGTACGAGTAAATTATCAGGGTGATAAGGGTCTTCATGTTGCAAAGGCAATTTATGGAATAAAAGTTGAGGGTGGGAAAATATTAGGAAATAACCCAAGCGAAAAAGCGCAATATATCGGTGAATGTTACGCCAAAGGAAGTGATTTGTATGAAAAAGATCCAAATATAAAAACAGAAATTGATTTGATGAACGAAAAGATTTATGCAGATGATACAGAGTTTTCTGAAATTTACAAAGAAGGACGTGAGGTTACACTAGAAGCATTTGAAGAAATTTACAAAACTCTTGGTACAAAATTTGATAAATATTATTTCGAATCAGAAGTTGGAGAAGAAGGAAAAGAAATAGTGATTGAAGGAGAGAAAAAAGGAATTTTTGAAATCTCTGATGGCGCGTATGTTTTTCATGGAGAAAAATACAACCCAAAACTTCACACTCGAGTTTTTGTTACTTCAAAGGGCCTTCCGCTTTATGAAGCAAAAGAGGTAGCGCTAACTTTGAGAAAATTCAAAGAATTCAACCCAGATTTATCTGTTGTGACAACAGCTGTTGAACAGCAAGAATATATGCGAGTTGTAACAGAGGCAATACAGCAACTATTCAAAGAGGAAGATTACGCAAAAAGAATGAAGCATATAAATCACGGAATGATGCGTTTTGCGACAGGAAAAATGAGTTCACGTCTTGGAAATGTTATCACCGGCGAGTCTTTACTTGAGGATTCAAAGGCAGAGATAATAAACAAAATTAAAAATAGAGATTTTACATCTGAAGAAAAAGAAGAAATAGCGTCGGCTGTCGGCGTTTCAGCTATAAAATATTCTATTTTGAAATCAAATACCGGTACTGACATTGCTTATGATTTTGATAAGTCTATTTCCTTTGAAGGGGATTCTGGTCCATATCTTCAATACGCAGCCGTGAGGGCACAATCTATCATTTTGAGATCTAGCGAAATTTCTGGTGGAGATAGTTTGAAATATGTTCCAAATGAAAAAGAAATGGCAATCGCAAGACTAATTCATAGATTTCCAGAGACAACAGAAAAAGCATTCAAAAATTATGCTCCACATATTATTGCTTCATACCTTGTTCACTTGGCGGGGAAATTCAATAATTTTTATGCCGACAATATCTTTATCGACCCGAATCATTCTGATCGATCAGCGTATAGAGTAGATATTGCAAAAGCTTTTCTTCGAACAATGAAAAATGGGTTACATCTTCTTGGTATAAAGGTTCCAAATAAAATGTAGTTTGACTTTGTAAGCATTCTCGTTTAATTTTAGTTAGAACTTAAAACTAAATAAGCATGGAAAAACTGATATGTGTAATTATTATCGTTACTTTTTTTGTTGTGTATCTAAGTTATATATTTTTAAGAGATAAAATCTGGAAAGATATAACTTCAAGCAGGGGATTGAGGCAGTATAGTGTTTGGCAGATTCTATGGGTAATAGATGTTATTAGGTCTAACAGAAATTATTTTTTTAGAACAAAAAATCCAGAAGTATCAGAAGTAGAAAAAGAAGTTTTTAAAAAAATTTTTGAAGCCCTTTTGGAAAAGTCTATAAAATACATTGAAACATCAAAAGATTTTAGCCACGTAGCGGATAGATTTATCGAATTACAATCTTGGTTTCTAGAAAAAGAAAAAAATGATTACGTGGCAAATTTTTTTTCTAATGAAATTGGCTTTAATGGTATATTGATCAAGTCTTTGCTGCAAAATAAAGAATTGATAGAAAGGTACGCTAATGAATTTTTAAAAAAATATGGGAGGGAGGAATTTGAAAGATTTTGGTCTTCATCAGAATTGTTTAAGTTCTCTCAAAAAACTATTTGCTTAAATTTGAATTTAGTAGATTTGCACAAAACAATAGGTGTTTAAAGGAAGCATAAAGCTTCCTTTTTTAGTTTTATGTGGTATATTAATTTTTATGTCGAACCTTAAAAACAAAATAAATATGAACTCATTTAGTCACAAAAAAGAAGAAATTGAATTATTGGCAGGTCAGATGTTTGGTTTGTCTAAACCTTATCCATTTCAAAGTATGCAGTGGTCTGCGTTTGAGGAAAAGCTTGATTATGTGAATGAAATTGCGGGTGTTGCAGTTTTGGGTGACAATGCCAAACGTGCAACAAAGGTTGAATTTCGTAACGTTGGAGAAAGTAAGGAATCTTTTTTTCAAAAAAACAAAGACATTATTTTTTACAAAGATGTGAGAAAACATCCGGGTTGGACGATGGAAGATTTTAAGACATTATCCAGAATCGAAGCTGGTGATTTCGACCACGCGCTTCTTTTGGCAGAAAAAATAATATTGAGGATGAATCAAGGTTTGGAGAAGAAGCGGTTCGTTTGGCAAGTTTGTGGTCCTATTAATAATGGTTACGGAGACAAAAAAACAAGATTGAAAATATTTTTTGATACAATTCTTAAGCTTAACAACAATGGATTAATTGTCTTTGACCAGCTACCATTTGTGCCCGTTTTTGATTCTTGGAGAGAAGAACTGAATTGGGGACCAAAAGATATTTCAATTATTGATAAATTCTTTCGGGTACTTTTTGAAAGAAAAATGATCCAAAGCACTCCATTTATCCATGGTTTTGAGGATTCTTTCGGCGCCATGGAAGAGCACGATATTGCTTATGCTTTGAATCATATTAGTATCTATCATTTGCCAAAAGATTTCGAGAAATCAAATAACGGCTTGTTTAATATGGCAATGTATCGGCTCCGGAAGTTAGAAGAAACTGAATATTTGGTTCAATGATTTTGAAGCCCCGCAGTAATGCGGGGGTTTTTATTTGCAGTTTTGTAATTTTCGGGTATATTTATAGAAGCAATGAAGGGGCTATCACTCCTGAGCTTCGAGAAGAAACCATTGGTCTAGAACTCGACGGGTAAGCCCGATAAAGCTGTAATGAGAAAAAACTAAGGTGGTACCGCGGGAATAAAAAAAATCTCGCCCTTGGATTATGAAGTTATTCGTAATCTGTGGGCGAGTTTTTTAATTATTTCTCATATTTTTCGTCTAGCCACCATAGAGGTCCAAAAAACAATAAAATAGGAGAAAAGATGATTGTGGTAAAGGGGTTACTTAGGAATTCTTTTATAAAATAAATAATTCCAACAATTATGTAAATCCCAATAAGTATACTTAATAAATTTAACATAGTTTTGTTTTTTAAATTTATTCAAATATTATCATAAATTAAATAATTGTCAAATATGTCAGAGCAAAAATCACAAAATAATAAGTCAGAGTCATCGCTTCGAGAAGAGGCGGTTTTAGACTTTTGGAAAAAAGAAAAAATATTTGAAAAGTCTCTTGAAAAAGAATCTCCAAAAGGTGAGTTTGTTTTCTTTGAAGGACCTCCAACTGCAAATGGAAAACCGGGACTTCATCACCTTGAAGCACGAGCGTTCAAGGACGTTATTCCGCGTTACAAAACAATGCAAGGTTTTCATGTCAGGCGTAAGGGTGGATGGGATACTCATGGACTGCCAGTTGAAATTGAAACGGAAAGGAAACACAATCTAACTTCAAAAAAACAAATTGAAGAATTTGGAATTGCGCGATTTAACGAAGAGTGTAAAAAAAGCGTTTGGGCATATAAAGATTTGTGGGAGAAATTTACAGACAGAATTGGTTATTGGGTAGATCAAGAAAATCCATATATAACTTATGAAAATGATTACATCGAAAGTATTTGGAATATCGTCGGCAAAGTAGAAGAGAAGGGGCTTTTGTACAAAGACTACAAGGTGCTTCCATGGTGTCCTCGTTGCGGAACAGCACTTTCTTCACACGAACTTGCTCAAGGATATCAAGATGTAAAAGATTTATCTGTTTATGCGAAATTCAAATTAAAAGGTGAAGAGGATACATATTTGCTTGCTTGGACAACTACTCCTTGGACTTTACCTGGAAACGTTGGTTTGGCTATCGGGCGAGATATTGAATACGTAAAAGTTGAATCAGTTGGAGAAAAATATATTTTGGCAAAGCAGAGACTTTCTGTACTTCCAGAAATGTTTACCGTACTTGAAGAAATGACGGGAGACAAATTGATTGGAATGGAGTACGAGCCACTTTATCCTTACTTGAATAATTTAATAACGGGACCAGAAAAAGAAAAGTTAAACAAAGCTTATAAAGTTTATGAAGCGGATTTTGTAAACATAACTGATGGAACTGGGATTGTGCACACAGCTGTTATGTACGGACAGGATGACTTTGTTTTGGGAACAGAAGTCGGTCTTCCAAAATTTCACCTTGTAGATGTAACGGGACATTTTATAAATGGAACCGATTTTTTAGAAGGGCGGTTTGTAAAAGATGAAGAAGTTGCAATCGATATCATAAAAGATTTAGCTGGACGTGGAATTTTACTTAAGAAAGAAAAATACGAACACTCATATCCATTTTGTTGGCGTTGCAAAACTCCACTTATTTATTATGCGCGAGATTCTTGGTATATCAGAATGTCAGAACTCAAAGATAAACTTGTAGCTGAAAATAATAAAATAAATTGGGAACCTGCTCATATAAAAGAAGGGCGGTTTGGAGAATGGATTCGAGAAATAAAAGATTGGGCGCTTTCACGCGAAAGATTTTGGGGAACACCACTTCCAATATGGGAAGCAAAAGACGGAGAGAGAATGGTTGTCGATTCATTTGAGACGCTTCGAAAGTATGTAAAGAAATCGGGAAATAATTATTTTGTAATGCGCCACGGAGGTACAGAAGGAAATAAAAAAGGAATTGTTTCTTTTAAGAATCAAGTAACAGATGATTTGACTGAAGTAGGGATAGAAGAGACTAAAAAAACAGCTGAAGAACTAAAATTAAAAAATATTGATTTGATAATTTCATCTCCATTTACTCGCACAAAACATACAGCAAATATTGTTAAAGAAGAGCTTGGATTGAAAGATGATCAATTAATTTTTGACGAGAGACTTGCTGAAGTAAATCCTGGAGAATTTGATGGTTCTGATTGGGAAAAGTATCACCAATATATTTACGAAACAGGTCCAAACTGGTTTGATAGAAAAGTTAAAGATGGTGAATCCCTAAAAGATGTATACAAAAGAGTTACTGAATTTCTTTTTGAAATAGAAGAAAAATATAAAGGAAAAAATATTTTGATTTTGACGCACGGCGGTCCTGCTTGGGTTTCTTTTGTGGCGTCTGGTCTTCATTTACCAGATAAGAAAGAATACAAAGTAGCGAATACTCATGTTTTTGTAGAAGATTTTAAACGTTTTGATAATTCTGAATTTAGAGAGTTACCTTTTGTGCCATTTCCACATAATGATGATTTTGATTTGGATCCACATAAACCATACATAGATCAAATTGTTTTGGAAAAAGATGGAAAAGAATTTACACGCGTAAAAGAAGTTATGGATGTGTGGTTTGATTCAGGTGCGATGCCTTTTGCACAAGATCATTATCCCTTCGATTTCGCTCAGGGCAAGCCTTTCGAAAATAAAGAGTTGGCGTATCCAGCTGACTTTATTTCAGAAGCAATCGACCAAACACGAGGCTGGTTTTATACATTGCTTGCGATTGGAGTTTTGACGGGCAAGGGAACGCCGTACAAAAATGTAATTTGTTTGGGGCACTTGTTGGACAAAGATGGAAAGAAAATGTCCAAGTCTGTGGGAAATGTTGTTGATCCTTGGGAGATGATAGAAAAATATGGAGTGGATACTTTGCGTATGTGGATGTTCTCCGTCACTCAACCAGGTGATTCAAAAAACTTTGACGAAAGAACTGTGGTTGAAATAAATCGCCAAGTTTTCGGACTTCTTTATAATGTCCTAGCTTTTTATGAACTTTATCGTGATAAAAATATTGAACTAGAAACCAAAGACTATAAACCAACTACTAATATTTTAGATCAATGGATATTAGAAAAATTAAAAATTTTGTCTAAAAAAACAGCTGAGCAATTGGATAATTATAAAATAATGGAGCCGGCTCGAGCTATGAGAGATTTTATGGATGATCTTTCAACTTGGTATTTGCGTCGTTCTCGTGATCGAATAAAAGAAGGGGACGTAGAAGCAAAACAAACTCTCTATTTTGTTTTGAAAAATGTTTCAAAGATTTTGGCGCCATTTGCACCGTTTACTGCAGAAGATATTTGGCAAAAATTGAAAAACGAAGAGGATGAAGAAAGTATTCATTTGGCTTCATGGCCTGAGTTTGAGTCTCGAGGATTCTTTCAAAATATTTTTGATGGCAACAAAGAATCAAAGGTAATTGAAGAAATGGAAAGTGTGCGAGAGATTGTAACCAAAGCTCTACAGCTGAGACAAAAAGCAAACATAAAAGTTCGACAACCACTTTCAAAATTAAGAATTAAGAATTATGAATTAGGAATTGAATATACTGAAATTATTAAAGACGAAATCAATGTAAAAGATATTGTTGAAGAAAAAGATATAATTGATGATATTGAACTTGATATAGAAATGACGGAAGAACTTAAACTAGAAGGGGATTATCGAGAGTTTCTAAGAGGTATTCAAGATATGAGAAAAAAATCAGGTCTTATGCCAAACGATAAAATAAATCTAGATATTTCAGATGAGGCCGAGAAACTAATAAAACCATTTTTGGAAGACTTCAAAAAAACAGCTGGAGTTTCAAGTCTTGAATTTAAAGACACAGAAGGTGAAGAAATAAAAGTAAACGATCAAGTTTTTAAGGTTAAGATAAAATAAAAAAAGCCCTGCAATTTGCGGGGCTTTTTGATTTTACCGGGTTTGTTTTTATTTATTTAAGGTTTCGGTTTGTTATATAACATATATATTGTTAAATAAAAAAACTAATAAAAATAAGGTTGTTTTGGTATAATAGATGGATGAAAAGAATTTTTATTATACATGGTTGGGGAGGTAATCCCGATGAAAAACTTTTAGTTTGGCTTGATCAAGAGTTTAGAAAATTAGGTCACGAGGTAATTCGACCAGCTATGCCTGATCCTGAAAACCCAAAGATTGAAGTCTGGATACCTGAACTTGCTCGTCTTGTTGGCAGGGTAGATGAAAACACATTTTTTATTGGTCACTCAATTGGATGCCAAACAATTATGCGTTATCTAGAAACTTTATCAGAAGATGAAAGAATTGGAGGTTCTGTTTTTATTGCTGGTTGGTTTAATTTGGCACATTTGAAAGAATATGACGGAGAGGATGCAGAAGAAATAGGAAAACCATGGATTGAAAACCCAATCAATTTTGAACGTATAAAAAAAGTTTGTCCTAAAACAACAGTATTTATTTCAACAAATGAACCATATGAATATGTTGAAGAAAATAAAAAAACATTTGAAGAAAAATTAGAAGCAAAAGTTATTTTAATGGAAAACATGGGTCATTTTACCGAAGAAGATGGCGTTATTGAGTTACCAAAAGTTATCGAGATTATTAATTAATAAATTTTTTAAATAAAAAAACTGTAGAAAGCTACAGTTTTTTGCAAATGTAAAAAATTTGCCCGATTTTTATTTCTTCCTTGGTCCACCTAGTAGACAGGTTTTTAAATATTCTATTTTCTGTCACACTAAATTTTTTGTTTAATTCGTGTTTAATTGATTCACGCCCAGATATTTTTGGGATTTCAAATGAAACGTAGCCTATTCTTATTAGGGTATCAATAGCTTCTGCTTGTGTGCATTTAACAAGGGTTGCTTCATAGGTAACAGATATTCCCATGTAAGACTCTCGTGTTATTTTTATGTCACAGCTTTCAATTTTTACCGGATTTAGAAATTTTATCATTTTATTGATCGTTTCATCGAATTTCACTCCAGCAATAGTAATACTATCAATACTTGCTTCACTGTATGCAACTCCTGTTGTTGACAGTGTGTATTTATTGGGTTGACCTGTGGTTAGTTTTATCTGCAATGTGATAAAAGCAATAACCAATATTATTTTTTTCATAGTTCAGTTTTTATAATTATATATTGATTATTTTATATTGTCAATTTTATAAAAAGAAGTATTACTTATTTGCTATAATAAAAAATATTTTTAAATATGCATCCAATATTCCACACAGAAGGTATAATAATAGGCTCAAGAAATTCAAAAGAAGCAGATAAATATTTTTGGATTTTTTCTCTTGATTTTGGGTTAATTAAAGCCGATGCAAAAAGCGTACGAAAGTTTGACTCAAAGCTCCGCACATTTTTAGCTGATTTTTCTCGTGCTAAAATAAGCTTGGTAAAAACAAAAATTGGCTGGAGGATAACTTCAGTTCAGGGTTTGTTGTTTTTGGAAAATGCTGGAATTTTGGGTAAGGAAATTTTTTCTAAAAGCGCAAAGCTGTTGCAGAGACTTACTCCTCCTGATGAGAAGCACGAAGAATTGTATAAGGATATAGTTTCAATTTTTGAAAATAAAGATAAGGATTTTTTTGTTAATGATTCTAAAAACATAGAGCTTGTCGCTGCTATTAGAATTTTGTTCCATTTAGGTTATATTGAACACAATGCATCTGTTTTACCATTTGCAAAAGGTTCTGTTTCTAAAATTTTATTAACAGATGCATTTATACAAAGAAGAGAGTTAATAAAAACTGTAAACGAGTCGTTAAGAGAGTCTCACTTGTAAAATATACATAAAAACATTGTTTTGTTTAATATTATGATAAAATTATATTTATGGATGAAATGTTGAACGATAGGAATAAAGAAAAATATAATACTAAAATAGAAAAAATTTCTGATACTATTGAAAGACTTGATGTTGTTAAACCAAGACCTAGGGCAAAGATGGTTAGTCAAGATTTTTCTTATATTAAAAAGCAGTGGGAGAGTAAAATAGAAAAAACAAAAGAGTATATGCCAACATTACCAAAATCTATTTTTAAGAAATTTTTTACAGCAGCGCTTGTGTTCTTTTTGTTTTCGGGATTGTTGTTTGCTTATAAATTTTTTGTAAAAGGAACAAGTACGTTTTCAAGTGATATGATCGACCTTGAAGTTGTTGGAAGTTCTTTTTCTCCTGGAGGGCAAGATTTGCCACTTTCTATTAACATCACAAACAGAAATCCCGTTGATTTAGAGGCAACAACTTTGTTTATTGAATATCCAAAAGGCTCAGATGAGCTTGGTGACAAGGTTCGAGTTGAAGAAAGCCTTGGTGAATTAAAAAGCGGTAAAAGTATTTCAAAAGAAATTAGTATTGTTTTGTTTGGTGAGCAAAATAGTATTAAAAATATAAATATTAGACTTGAATATCGAACAAAAGATTCAAACGCAATCTTTAAAAAAGAAAAAAATATAGAGGTTGTTATAAGTGAAGTACCTGTCACGCTATCTTTTGTTGTCCCAGAAAAAAGTGCTTCAAATCAAGAGGTAACACTTAAGGTAAAGGCAGTTTTAAACTCTGAAAAAGCCCCAGAAGATTTGGCGCTACTTATGAACTATCCAATTGGTTTTGAGTTTACTGAAGCCACACCAAAGCCGAGTTCTGGGAATAATATATTTGATTTATCAAATATAAAACAAGGTGAAGAAAAATCCATTCTTATAACAGGAAGACTTCTTGGGGAAGCGGGTGAAGAAAGATCATTTCATGCCTCAATTGGAGAACAAGATATGAAAGATTCTTCAAAGCTTGCTTATTCTTTTAATTCAACATCAAAAGTAATAACCATAGACTCTTCTGTTATTGCTGTTAATTTATCTTTAAATGGATCAAATGATGACAAATATACAGCTTCGGCTGGAGAAAATGTTATTGGTGTTGTTAGTTGGTCAAATAATACAGATAAAACACTAAGAGATTTAGAAATAAAAGTAAATTTAGGAGGTTCTGTTTATGCTGATAGTAATGTTACAACTGCCACTGGTGGATTTTTTGACTCAGCAAGCGACAGTATTTTATGGGATAAAAATTCTGTCCCAAAGTTTTCTTCAGTTTCGCCAGGTGATAGTGGAACTGTTTCTTTTTCTGTAAAAGCGGGTAATTTTATTTCTAGTACTAGTAATCCAAATATAGATATAAATATTTCTGTAAAAGCAAAAGATCCTTCTTTGGGAAATTCTATTATTGAAATAAATAATCAAGAATCAGCGGAAGTTGTTTACAGTTCAAATTTACAATTTGCCGCAAAAGCCCGATATAGAAGTGGGCCAATTCAAAATTCAGGACCGTTACCGCCAAGGGCTGAACAACCAACAACTTATACAATTACTTGGACTATTACAAATACATCAAATCAAGCAAAAAATGGAGTTTTAGTAACTAGAATTCCGCCATATATAACCTATGTCGGCAATGCAGTTCCCCAAAGTGAAGCTTTGTCTTATAATGCTTCAACTCGGGAGATAACCTGGAGTGTTGGTGATATTTCAGCTCAGGCAGGATCAACAGCTCCAAATCGAGAAGTATCTTTTCAGATAGAGTTAAGACCGTCAATTTCTCAAATAGGCACTCAGCCTATAATTGTTTATGATTCGACTCTTAAGGCGGTGGATAGGTTTACAGGAGCTAATTTGTCTTCTGTAAGATCTGAACTCACAACAAATCTTGTAAATGATCCAGGATTTCAAGGTAATGAAGCTGCAGTAACACAATAATTAATTTATGGAAGAAAATTTTGATTTAAATTTAGAAAAAATTGTAAACCTTGCAAAAAGGCGAGGTTTTATATTTCCAGGGTCTGAAATTTATGGAGGCCTTTCTGGTACGTGGGATTATGGACCTCTTGGGGTTGCCTTGAAAGAAAATATTAAAAATTCATGGCGTAGAAAATTTGCAACAAGTAGAAATGATATGTATGAGCTTGATTCAGCTATTCTAATGAATCCTCAAACTTGGGTAACATCAGGTCATACAGAAGTTTTTACAGATCCTATGGTTGAGTGTGTTAAGTGCAAAAGAAGGTTCAGAGAAGATCAAATTGAAGGGAATAACTGTCCTGATTGTGGTGGAAAATTTGAAACAGCTCGACAGTTCAATTTAATGTTTGAAACTCGAGTTGGAGCACTTGAAGATAGTTCTAGTAAAACATATCTCAGACCGGAAACAGCACAGGGGATATTTGTAAATTTCAAAAATATAATTGACACATTTCATCCAAAACTTCCTTTTGGTGTTGCGCAAATCGGTAAAGCTTTTCGAAATGAAATTACACCGCGTGATTTTATTTTTCGTTCACGAGAATTTGAGCAGATGGAAATAGAATATTTTGTAAATGGTGATGAGTGGCAGAAATATTTTGAATACTGGAAAGATGAGATGATGGAATGGATAAGTTCTATTGGTATTGATATGAGTAAAATAAAAGAGCTTGAAAAAGAAGACTTGGCACATTACTCAAAAAGAACTGTCGACATTGAATTTGTTTATCCATTTGGTCAAAAAGAACTTTTTGGATTGGCTTATAGAACAGATTATGATCTTTCTGCTCACTCAAAAGGAAGTGGTCAAAAATTAGAATATCTTTTTGATGATGGATCACGTATTACTCCGCACGTTATTGAACCATCTTTTGGTTTAGATCGAGCTATTTTGGCTGTGTTAGTTTCTGCTTATAAAGAACAAGACTTGGGTGGAGAAATCAGGACTTATTTAAAATTACCTTCAAATATTGCCCCAGTAAATGCAGCTGTGTTTCCACTTGTTCGAAACAAAGAAGATATTACCGATAAAGCACGTATTGTTTTTGGAATTTTAAAAGAAAAAGGTTTTAGGGTGCAGTATGACGACAATGGAAATATAGGAAAAAGATATCGAAGACAAGATGAAATTGGAACGCCTTTTTGTATTACGATTGATTATGACACTTTGGAAAATAACACAGTAACTGTTAGAGATAGAGATACTCAAGAACAAAAAAGAATTCCAATAGACGAGCTGGTTAATTTTTTAACTGATCAAAATAAGTAATTATGGAAGACAAGAGCAAGCAAAAAGATTTTTGTAATATTTTATATCTTTCAAAAGATAAAGAGATTACAAATTTAAATTCGCTGTCTTCAAATAAAATTGAATTTGTTTCAAAGAATGTTGGTGAATTGCATGTAATTTATCCAGGTGGTATGGATAAGCGGGTAGAAAAAAGGGGAGAGCATTTTTTTGTTTATCCAACTAGGTTTAGGTTTAAGTTGGGTTTTATTTTAGAAGCAATCAGAGTTGCTTTTTTCCAAGTTACATGGAGATTTCATTTTAGAGCTCAGCTTGTTTATGCAGAAGATTCTATTTGGACAGGATTGATTGGTTATTTTATTGCGATCAGAAAGAAAAGACTTTTGGTTGTTGAAGTAAATGAAGATGTTCTTTCTCCTCTTTATCGGTTTTCGAGTGTTTCTAGGTTTGTAGGGTCATTAGTTTCTGGTTTTGTTATTTCACATTCAAATTATGTAATTGTTTCTTCAAATAGAATCAAACAATCAATTTTAAATAAATATAAATTTATGAAAGATGTGATTGAGGTTATTCCGCGTGCCGTTGATCCAGAAAAAATAAATAAGATTGACATAACAAAAGATGCTAAAAATTTATTTAGTGAACCAGGTTTTATAATTACCATGGCTGGACCTTTTTTGTCTAACAAAAGAGTTTCTATGGCTGTGGATATTTATAAAAGAATTTTAAAAAGGTATCCAAGAACTAATCTGCTTTTAATAGGAGATGGTCCAGGGGCGAATATGGTAAGAAGAATGTCTTTGACTGGAAAATTAAAAGGTAAAATTGCAAATTATAAAATGGATGAAGATTTTCATTCGTTACTTAGAACTTCGCATTTGTTTTTAATAACATCAACTTATGAAGATTCTGATGGATATGTCGTCGACGCATTATCTGCTAGTTTACCTGTTGTTTCAACAGACACAGGCATAGTTCGGGAATTATTTTCTGGACTTAAGTACGAAAGATATATTTGTAAAGTTGATGATGCGGAAGAAATTTTTAATAAAATATTAGAACTTATTGAAAATGTTGGGGTAAGAGATGATTTTAGATTGAATGCCCGAGATTTAATTTCGCAGGATTTGATTGTACACCCAGAAGTTTGGGCAAAGATAACGGCAAGGGTTTTAATTGGAGTTTCTAAATTAGGATTATGAAAATAGAAGAATTAAAAGCAAAAAATGGAATAAGAATAATAATTGTTCCAAATGAAAATGCCACATCAACAACGGTGTCTATTTCTGCGGGAATTGGTTCGGATATGGAAGAAAAAGAAATTTCAGGTCTTTCTCATTTGGCCGAGCATATGATGTTTAAGGGAACGACCAAGAGACCTAATCCGTTAGAGATAATTCAAGAGTTTGATAACTTGGGATCTTTTTATAATGCATACACGTCTCGAGAATACACAACATATTTTGCAAAGTCTCGACCTGAGAGTTTGTCTAAAATTTTTGATTTATTAGCCGATATGTACAAAAATTCTTCTTTCAATGAAAAAGAGCTAACCAAAGAAAAAGGGGTGGTTATAGAGGAGATAAGAATGTATAACGATCAGCCTGATGCTTTGGCCAATTTACTGTTGAGACAAATTGCATATGGAGATACTCCAGAGGGAAGATCTATTGCTGGAAGTATCGAGACTGTTAGTTCGGCAACAGCAGAGGTTTTAAAAGAATTTAGAGATAAATATTATTGTGCGGAAAATACTGTAGTAGTTGTGTCTGGAAAATTGAATAAAAATGAAGTGATGGATTTAGTTGAAGAAAAATTGGGAGACCTAAGGTCTGGCGGAAAAATTATTCACACAAGAGAAGTGTTTTTAGATAGAGCGCAAAATGTAAAACATCATAAAAAAGAAACAGAGCAGACTCATGTTGTTATTGCTTTTCCTTCGTTTAAAATTGGCACAGAAAAAGATGTAAAAATGACTGTGTTGAAATATATTTTGGGTGGCGGTCTTTCTTCCAGGCTTTCAATATTGTTGAGAGAAGAACTGGGTGCTTCGTACTATGCTTATGCTGATAATGATTCTTTGAGAAATTATGGTCTTTTTGAAATTGCGGCTGGTATAAAAACAGAAATATTAAATGAGGCAATGGAAGGGATTGCTAAATGTTTAAAAAATTTAAAAGAAGAGCTTGTAACAGAAATTGAAATGTCTAGAACAATTGAATCTTTGTCTGGAAAAATCGCTATAGCAATGGAGACAACTGACTCAGTTGCAAATTATGTTGGCGCGCGAGCTATGGCTGAAGTTGAGCTTTTAACACCACAAGAGAGAATTGCGGAAATAAGAAAAGTTACAAAAGAAGATATTTTAAAATTAGCAAATGAAATTTTTATAAAAGAAAACGTAAAAATATCTATTGTCGGTCCTGAGGGTGCGAGTGGTTGCGAGGTAGGGTTTTTGGAAAATATCTAATTTTGAATATAGGAGAATTTCTTGTATTATGAGCTTATGATTAAACAAGAAACTACAATAAATTTTTCAATGGCTGGCCTACTTAAAATAGTGGTTGTTGGTCTTGGGCTTATAGTTTTATATCAGTTAAAAGATATTATCTTGGTTCTTTTGACAGCAATTGTTATCGCTTCTTTTGTTGAGTCTACCAATCGATATATGTCGAAGAGGTTTAGGTTTTCACGAAGCCTTTCAATTGGAATAATTTACATACTTTTGTTTTTGGTATTGGCGGGAGTGTTCTATCTTTTTGTTCCAATTCTTGTAAAAGAATCATTAATGCTAGTTTCTTCTCTTTCTCAGTACTTTCCAAATCTTGTTATTGGAAACGGAGATATATTTAAAAATATTCCAAACACAACAAGTGAAATATCTCAGTTTGCAAATTCCGCACAACAATTACTTTCAAAAGTTTCAGGTGGATTTTTCACAACTATAGTTGATGTCTTTGGTGGAATATTGAACTTCATATTGATTATTGTTATATCTTTTTATCTTTCAATTCAGGAAAAAGGAATTGAAAAGTTTTTGAAAATTGTGGTGCCGATAAAACATGAAGCTTATGTAATTAATCTTTGGGAGAGAACACAAAGAAAAATAACTCTTTGGATAAGAGGTCAGATGATACTTGGGCTTATTGTTGGACTTATTACTTATATCGCACTTGTTATTGCTGGCGTTAAATATGCCCTTATCTTTGCACTTTTGACTGCAATGATGGAGCTTATTCCTTTCGGCGTACTGCTTGCTGCTATTCCTGCAATTGCTGTTGGGTTTACAGACGGAGGACTTACAAAAGGACTTATTGTTACAGCAATATTTGTAGTTATTCAACAAGCAGAAAATTATTTCTTGCAGCCTTTGGTTCTAAGGAGGTCAGTTGGAATTTCTCCAATTATTGTTATAGTATCTGTCTTGGCTGGGGCGCAATTGGCTGGATTTTGGGGTGTAATACTTGCAATCCCTGTTACAGTTGCTGTTCTTGAATATCTAGGAGATGTCGAAGAGAGCAAGGTCCACCCAAAAGTATAAAATAACAAAAAAGACAAAATGAATAAAAATAATTTTTTTATCTCAACTGCAATACCAT
>DAORIO010000010.1:0-19401 GCA_035438585.1 Minisyncoccota bacterium
AAGAGAGCAAGGTCCACCCATAAGTATAGAGTGACAAAAAAGACAAAATGAATAAAAATAATTTTTTTATCTCAACTGCAATACCATATGTAAACGCTGATCCTCACGTGGGTTTTGCTTTTGAGTTCGTAATGACTGACTCAATTGCCCGCTACAAAAGACTATTAGGTAAAGACGTATTCTTTATTTCAGGAACTGACGATAATGCTTTGAAAAATGTTCAAGCGGCAGAAGCGAAAAACGAAGAAGTTTCAGTTTATATTAATAAGAGTGCAGAAAAATTTGAGATTTTAGCAAAAGATCTTAATGCTTCTATTGATAGATTTATTCGAACATCTGTCGATGAGGATCATAAAAGAGGGGCACAAAAACTTTGGTCACTGTGCGAAAAAGATTTGTATAAAAAATCGTACTCAGGTCTTTATTGTTTGGGTTGTGAAGAATTTAAAACTGAAAAGGATTTGGTAAATGGTGAATGCCCAGAACATCCAGGCGCTAAACTTCAAGTAATTGATGAAGAAAACTATTTCTTTAAATTGAGTAATTATTCAGAAGCGCTTTTGAAAAAAATTGAAAGCAATGAACTTGAGATAATTCCAGAAAGCCGAAGAAATGAAACTATTTCTTTTATAAAAGGAGGTCTTGAAGATTTTTCTGCTAGCCGTTCAAATGAGCGAGCAAAAAATTGGGGTGTAAGTGTTCCGGGAGACGATACTCAGAAAATGTATGTTTGGTTTGATGCATTGTCAAACTATATAAACGGAATTGGTTTTGCGGATAACACGGATCAATTTGATAAATTTTGGAACGGTGGAGAAACTGTTCATGTGATAGGAAAGGGGATCAATCGTTTTCATACGATATATTGGCCAGCAATGCTTATGTCTGCTGGGGTTGATTTGCCTAAAAAAGTTGTAATACATGGTTATATAACAGCAGGTGCTCAGAAAATGTCTAAGAGTTTGGGAAATGTTATAAACCCAAGTGAATTAATTGAAGAATACAAACAATATGCCGGAGGTTTGGCGGGTGACGCATTTCGATTTTATATACTTCGTCACATCAATACTTTTGAAGACTCTCCTATGAATAAGGAATTATTTGCTGAAGCTTACAATGCAGGTCTTGCAAATGGTCTTGGTAATCTTGTCTCAAGAGTTTTAACTATGGCTGAAAATTATGGAGTGGACGGAGTCGAAGCAAAAGAAGGAATTGAGGAAATTAAAGAATTAGAGGATTATGAAATTTCAAAATTCACAGACAATCTTTGGGCACGACTCGCGACGCTTGATAAATATATCCAAGAAAATGAACCATTTAAGAAATTTAAAGTTGATCCACAGGGGGCTAAAAAAGATGTTGAGTATTTGTTAAATGAAATTGCGAATTTAGTTCCAGAACTTAGTATCGTAATTCCAGATACAGCAGAAAAAATAAAAGAACTTTTGAAGGCAGGAAAAAAACCTACAGAGCCATTGTTTAAAAGAGTGTAAAAAATCCCTGTTTACAGGGATTTTTTTATATTGTAGTATCAGCAAAACTCTAAAAACTAAATATATGAAAAAACTACTAGTATTTCTTGCGGTGTTTGTGTTGTTGGGTGATGTACATGCTCAAAATCCGGTTGATACGGATAGTCTAGAAAAAAATATTGGTTATAAGATTGTCGGTAATAAGGTCTGGTTTATGAAAGAAAAGATTGTTGAATCAGTGGTCTGTGTTTCCGGTAAGTCAGGATGTTTTGTGGCCACTACTACGCTTAAACCTGTCGATGTTTATACACTAAGAGGATCTATGCCTGAAGATATTTTAGCAAAGATGTCCTGGGTAGACAGCAGTGTGGTTTTGGAAGAATCTAGCCTTGGTAAATTTGCAAATTCTTATACGGATAAATATCTTGTTCATTATTCAGAATATGATAAGACTTTGTACAAAAAAGATTCAATAAACAAAAGTATTTATGTGTCGGGTGTTAAAAGTGATGGGTATTATGATTTGCGATTAATGATTTTAGTATTTAGCTTGTTTAGTCTATACGCAATATCGTTGTTGTCTGATAAATGTTATGAGAAAAAGAGTTTAATCCTAACCATAATGTTGGCAGTGCTCTGGATAATTGTAGGACTTATGAATATTTCGTTTATTTATTCTCGTTCACAGTTTAATGTTACACCTGAATATAATATTGAAGGATTGCGTATTCGGTTTTTGTTTTTAATTTCTATATTTTCGGTGATTATAAATGGAGCGTATATGAATTCCAAAAAAGTAATACCAAGTAGTTTGATTTTTTTTCAAATGATTTGCTTGATTTTTTATGTCGATTCAATTTCAGTTACTGACACACCATTAAGTATCATAATTCCAATCTTTAGCGCCTTAGTATCAATTAAGCTTATTAAATCTTTATCTACAATGTTTAAGCCAATTGTAGCTTGAATATAAAAGCCCGGAAAATTCCCGGGCTTTTTTATTTTCTAAAATCAGTTATAGTTTATTTTATGGAAATTAAATACATAGACATTCACTCACATTTCAATTTGAAGCAATTTGAAGAGGATTTGGATGAATCAATAAAAAAAATGCATGAGCGTGGAGTGGCGACTATTTGCGTTGGTACAGATTTGGAAACTTCAAAACGAGCTGTAGAAATTGCCGAGAAATATGATTTTATTTGGGCAACAGTTGGCATGCATCCGACTGACACAAAAGATAATTTTAAGGTTGAAGATTTCGAAGAATTAGCGCGTCATCCAAAAGTTGTGGCGATAGGTGAGTGTGGATTCGATTATTTCCGCGCACCAAAGAAAGAAGTTTATGATCACCAGAGAGAAAATTTCTTAGAGCAGATAAGACTTGCTCAAATAGTCAAAAAGCCTCTGATGATTCATGCTCGTCCAAGTAAGGGAAGTATGGATGCCTATATTGATGCCCTGGAAATTCTTCAAGGCTTTGATGAGGTTAGGGCTAATTTCCACTTTTTTGTCGGAAATCAAGCAATTGCCCAAAGAGCATTAGATCAAGGCCACACAATGAGTTTTGATGGTCCTATAACATTCACAGACGAATATAATGAGGTTTTGAGAGCTATTCCGCTCGAAAGTATTATGGCCGAAACAGACTCGCCATATGCGGCTCCAGAGCCCCACAGAGGGGGTCGTGCCGAGCCTTGGATGGTGGAATTTATATACAAAAAAATAGCAGAAATTCGAGGGGAAGACGAGGAAGAAGTTCGAATTGCACTTAATGAAAATGCTTCAAAATTCTTCAATATTTTGTTCTAATTAAAGCCTTGTCTTTCTTGGGCTTTTGTGTTAATTTAATAGCAATTCCGTCCTTAGGGGGTGTTGCTCCCTAAGCCTTGGTCCGAGGCGGGATATTTTGTTTTGCCAAAATTTAGCAAAACAAACAATTTATTATAATAATTTCACATTATGGAAGAAAAAGATTTTACTGTTTATGAAGCTGGTTTTTTACTAAACCCAACTCTTTCAGCTGATGAGACAACAGATTTCGTAGCTAGTCTTCGCGCAAAAGTTGAAGGTGCTGGCGGTGAATATGTTGCTCATGAATCTCCAAAAGAGATTGCACTTCAGTATGAAATGAGTAGAGAAATAAACAACAAGAAGACTTGGTTTTCAGGTGCAATTTTTGGATGGCTTAAGTTCAAAATGGAACCAAAAGATATTTCTATTATTGAAGCTTTACTAAAGTCAGACGAAAAAATTATTCGTTACCTTTTAATAAAGACAGTTGCAGAGAATACTCTTTTTGGAAACAAGTTAGCTGCCCCAAAGAAAAGAAGAGAAAAGAAAGACAAGGATGATTCTAGTGAAGAGGAAGAGGTAGCTGAAGTAATAAACGAAGAAGAGGTAGATAAAAAAATTGACGAGATGGTTTTAGAATCATAAAATTGATTATAGAAAGTCGTCGGTTATTATTCGCACTAAACTCTCAAATATGTATTTAAATAAAGTACAACTTATTGGAAATTTAACACGGGATCCAGAAGTACGAGCACTTCCAAGTGGAGCAAAAGTCGCCTCATTTTCATTGGCAACAAGCCGAACTTGGAAAGACAAAGATGGTTCAAAAAAAGAATCAACAGATTTTCATAATATCGTAGCCTTTGGTCAGTTGGCAGATATTATTGCTCAGTATTCTAAAAAGGGAAGTTCAATGTATGTCGAAGGTAGAATTCAAAATAGATCTTGGGATGGTCCAGATGGTCAGAAAAAATATCGAACAGAAGTAGTTTTAGAAAACTTCCAATTCGGTCCAAAATCTGCTGGATCTACGGGTGGAAATTTTGAATCAAACGCAGGCGCAGGTGATAAAAAGGAAAAATTACCTAGTGCTGATGAAATAGATACAATTGAGTACCCAACAGAAGAAGCTTCTGAAGACATTCCGTTTTAATTAAAAAACTAAAATATTATGAAGCAAGATTTTTTCTCATCAAATAATATTAAGCACGTTGATTATAAGGACACAGAAATTCTAAAAAAATTCATCTCTCCTTCTGGTAAAATTATGCCAAGAAAGAGAAGTGGCCTTACAGCAAAGCACCAAAGATCACTCTCTCTTGCAATCAAGAGATCAAGATTTATGGGACTTCTGCCTTTCATTGCTAAATAGATGATCAAAAAACGCACGCCAAAAGCGTGCGTTTTTTGATTTTGTGTGTATAATTTTCGCAAACCTAAAAATCAATAAAATGAGCACAAAAATCTTCTATATCGAAATTACATCAAACGAATTAAGAAGTAAGCTTAAACTTAAGAAAAAAAAGCGTGGACGAACATTATGTTATTTCAAATATGATGTAGAAACAGCTCAAGGTAAAGAAAAAAAGAAACTTTTCTCTTTAGGGCTAGACGAGGTTAAAGAGTTGTTCTTGGATGCCAGTATAAGCAGAAGCTCTTTTGAAATTTTTGAAATTATAAAAATAGGGGAACCTTTAGTGAGGGTAACACACAAATTGTTTGAAACAGTGTATTTTGGAAATTAATAAAAAGCCCGGCAAATGTCGGGCTTTTTTATATCTCCATTATTTCACTCGCTCTACGTATTCTTCGGTTTCTGTGTTTACTATAACTTTGTCTCCAGCTTCAACGAACATTGGAGTTGTTATATTTGTTCCGTTTTCAAGTACGACAACTTTTCCACCACCTGATGCAGTATTTCCTTTCATGCTTGGCGGAGCTTCTTTGACGGTAAATTCCATTTTGATTGGAAGTTTTACGCTAATTATTTGTTCATCTTCGTCTTCTCCAAATACTAATGTCTGAGCAGGGCAGTTATCTTTTAGGAATTTTCTAGTTGATTCACTAATTATTTTTTCGTCGATCTTAAATCTATTTTTTGGGTCTTTTGGATCTGAAAACCAAAATTCTCCTTTGTTTTGATATAAAAATTTTACCTCGCGTCTTTCAACTTCTGCTTCTTCAGCCTTGTCTGAAACCTGAAAAGTTTCATTGTAAGTTCGCCCAGTCATCAAGCTTTTTAGCTTTGTTTGGTTCTGAGGTTTTCGCTGTTGAGTTCGAGCAACATGCGAGTCTAATACTTCACAAGCTTCATTGTTGTGGATGATTATTTTTCCTTGTTTGATTTCATTGTATGCAAGTAGTGCCATATGATTTTGCAAAATCACGTCACGCAGTGTCGATTGAGGCGTGGCGCATTATTATTAATATAAAAAGGCCATAGGCCTGATATTTCGAGTATAACAAAAGGGGAGAATAAAATAAAGCCATCCAAGAGGATGGCTTTAAAGAGTTCTTAAGCGGCAATGTTTTGGCGGACATCTTGTAGGATGTCTTTAGTAAGCACAACGGTTAATTCACAAACAGCTTCGGCAATCTTGTATTTAAAATTCCAGTCTTCGGTTTGGAATTTATAAGGATTATCGAGGTTGTAATGTGTCTCAACCAACGTGCGCACCCTGATCGTTTCTTGTGTCCCTGCAAAATGTTTTGCGTACCGAAGCACAGACTCAATGCGCCTTTTTCGGTATTTGTTGTTGGAAAGTACTTCGTGTAGGTTCTTGTCTGTCTTTTCAAGTTTGATGTACCAGTTACGACGCTCTTCGTAATCTTTGAAATTATCTTCGAATTGATAACAAAAAAGATAGGGAAGTATTTCTGCTACAACGCAGTTTTCCAGAAATGTACGGTGTTGTTGCGGTAAATCCTCTCTCAGTACTTGTTGTAAGTTTTTTATTAACCCAAGACCAATAGTTGCGTAAGGGGGGATTGGTTCACTGTAACCCGTTATGAAATCTGGAGGGAAATCAACCGTCTTCTTTTTAAAAGATAGTGTTTCCGGTACAAATAATTCAAATGTCTTTTTCATGTTTTAAATGTTGGTTCGGTTAAATTATAGCAGAAAAATAGATCTTGTCAAATAAGCCTTATTTTGTAAGGGGATTATGTATTGACAAGTATATACCATTATAGTATAATAGGCATATAAAGATCTTTAAAATAACCTATAAAACTACTAACTGTATGATAACCATTCCTGCTTCCGAAACAGTAAACTCAATAATTAGTCATGTTAATACTAGTAATGCCTTTAAATCTGAACCTAAAATCATAATAGGGGTGATTGGCGCTGGAGTATTTTTTATTATTCGTGTGCCAAAAATTCTTCAAAATGAAATTTTGAATTTAACAAAAAAAACGGATATCGTTTGTGAGTCTGTAAAATTCATCGAATCTTTGGATGATTTTGATTATCAAAAAAGTAATCGTGAAAAATTTATAGATAAAATTAAGGCCGGAAATGCATCACGATGGGCGTATACTCCAAGGCTTGTCGATATTGGATGTTGGGATAATTATCGCAAAAGAGACAAAAGAACTCGCGATAAAAAATTTGTTGAAGTAAGAAAGAAGAACCGCCAACGCACAATCGCCAAAATGAAAATTACCGGTTTTCCTATTTTCCAATCTGAGAAGTTAGGTATCCTTGACACAATCACCGAATAGGTAGGTTTCAAACGAGAAAGCCCCGCAATTTTGCGGGGCTCTTTTTATATTATGCAACTTTCTGTCTATCTGCTTCTTCGTCTGGAAGATCTTCAGCTATAGTAGATTGGATATCTGGTTTTTCCTTATAATCATCTTCTTGTCCTTCAATAAATTTCTTTATAGTTTTTCTTTGTCTGCGTTGTGTTTTATTTTCCGGCATTGTCTTTAAATTTTCTCCGGAACCAGATTTCCAGCCACGATCTTTAGATTGTGGTGAGTCTCGCCACGCAGATGGATCTTCTTTGTAAGCCATACTCATACTTTCTTTCTGGCGGATCTTTCCAGTACCATTTTCTTTCTCAGTTGATGTTGAAATAATATCTTCTGGTTTTTCTTCTTTTGTTTTAAAACCAAATATAATATTTCGCATTTTCTCTATAAGGCTTTTTTCCTTTTTTTCCTCTTCTTTTATTTTAGCCTCTTCCTCTAATTCTTCTTCCTCTCTGGCCCTTTGTTCGTTAATCTCTTGTTGTTTTTGTTCAGGTGATTTAGGGTGAAAAGCAAAATTAACTTCCTTGTAGGGGTCATTTTCATCTTGTTTATCCGCAGCTTCTTCTATTGGAACAAATTTGTGTCCAGTTCCACGTCGATTTGTATCATTTTGAAATAAGCGTTCTTTTTCATCCTCATGTTCTTGTTGATCAAATTTTAATCCTTCCATATATTTTTCTATTTATACTTATAAATTAATTTTATTCTCCACCTGAATCAGCAACAACTTCTTTCATTCTTTTTCGAACTTCTTTTAGTATTTGGTCTCGCATTTTTGGGTTTTCTCGCATAAATGTTCGAGTTGCATCATAACCTCTTGCTAGTGGAATTTTCCCATCTTTTTCACTTAGATAAGAGTAACTTGCACCAGATTTTTCTATAATGTTTAATTTTTCACCAAGAGCCAAAAGTTCTCCTTCAAGTGAAATTCCTTCGCCGTAAATAATATCAAATTCAGTTTGTTTGAAAGGGGAGGCAACTTTGTTTTTGACAACTTTAACGCGTGTTCGAGATCCTACAACTTCTTCTCCTTTTTTGATTTGAGCGATTCTTCTAATATCGAGTCTTACTGATGTATAAAATTTTAGCGCCTTTCCACCTGGAGTAGTTTCGGGATTACCAAACATAACTCCAATTTGCATTCTGATTTGGTTTATAAAAATAACCATAGTCTTACTTCGAGCAACAAGGGCTGTGAGTTTTCGAAGGGCTTGAGACATAAGTCTTGCTTGTTTTCCAACATGGTGAGATCCCATGTCTCCCTCTATTTCATCCTTTGGTGTTAGAGCTGCAACAGAGTCGACTACAACTACGTCTATCTTTCCACTTCGAACCAAACTTTCAACAATTTCAAGACCTTGTTCACCGTTATCTGGTTGAGAAATTAGAAGGTCATTTATTTTTACTCCAAGTTTACTAGCGTAGTCAGGATCCATTGCGTGCTCAGCATCTATATATGCACAGATTCCGCCAAGTTTTTGCGCTTCAGCAACAACATGTAGGGCAAGTGTCGTTTTTCCAGATGATTCCGGTCCAAAAATTTCTATTATTCGGCCTCTTGGAAGTCCGCCAACACCAAGTGCAATATCAAGTCCAATTGATCCTGTTGGTATAGCGTCAACTCCAACTTTCGGAGATTCACCAAGTTTCATAATTGCTCCTTCTCCAAATTTTGTTTGAATTGATTTGATTGTGTCTGATAGATCTACTCCGCCTGTTGGTTTTGGTTCTCCTTTCTTTTTAGCCATATATATTTATACTAATTTAATAATTTTCTATTTTCTGATACAAGTTCTGTGTCAGTTTCTGTTATATTTTCTCCTGCAACTTCTGCATCGACAGTTTCTTCTTTTGAAGAATCTTTTTCAGATTCAATTTCACTTACAGAAGGATTGTCGGGGAAGTTGAAGTCTGTTGCGGTAATTTCAAATTTTTCTATTTTCTCGCGACCAAGACTGTCTTTGGCGCTTAGGTAAATTATATTATAGCCAGCTGAGAGTAACAACGTGTCGCTAAAGTTTCCTTTTTCATCCAAAAGTACTTCGTTATTGTTTATTCTAAACTCCTTTGCCCCTGATGTTTTGCCGGAAATAAAGGCAACAGGACCGTGATTTTCTCCATTTCTAAGACCTTCAACTGTTATTTGTGGCCCTTTTATCAAAGGTAATAGTTTTACAAATCCGTAAGTAAATATTAAAAGACTTAATATTCCAAAAAATAATTTGTAAGTTTTTTGTCTACTAGAACCCATTTGAATTTTCTGTATTATCTAACTCTTCTTTGTTTTTAAAAACTTCTCTCGGCTTTGCTCCGTTTCCAGGTCCAATTACACCTCTCTCTTCTAGTATATCAATAAGTCTAGCGGCTCGGGCATATCCAACAGAAAGTCTTCTTTGTAGGTATGATGTACTAGCTTTTCCACTCTCGATAACTAATCTTTCTGCTTCTCCGTATAGATCATCATCGTCTTCTGTCGAATCTCTTTCAAGGGCAGAAGGGTCGAACATGGCGTGAACACCGTCACCTGGAGCACTTGCTGTCGACATTGTAATGTCTTCAGGAATTGCTTCTTCAGAATTGTCGGCAATAAATTTCACAACTTTTTTAAGTTCTTCTTCTGTGACGTATGCAGATTGAACACGTTCTGGTTGAGGCATTTCAGCTCCAAGATAGAGCATATCTCCAGCCCCAAGAAGTTTTTCTGCTCCAGCTTGATCTAGTATTGTTCTAGAATCTATTTGTGATGCCACTTGCAAAGCCACACGAGTCGGAACGTTTGCCTTGATCAAACCTGTGATGACATTTACTGATGGACGTTGTGTTGAAAGGATGAGGTGAATACCAACCGCTCGTGACATTTGAGCCAGTCGCACGATCGCACTTTCTAGTTCTCGTGGATATGTCGCCATAATGTCTGCTAGCTCATCAATAATGATAACAATATACGGCATTGTTTCTTTGCCTTCTTTCTTTTTAGAGTCACCAATTTTTTTGTGGTATGAGCCAATGTCTCGAACAGATTCTTCTTGAAGAACATTGTAACGTCTTTCCATTTCTTTGGCTGCCCACTTTAGGGCAAGAATTGCTTTCTTTGGATCTGTAATAACTGGAGTCAAAAGGTGGGGAATTTTGTTGAATAAAGTAAGTTCAACTCTTTTTGGGTCAACCATAATAAATCGTAGGTTCTCTGGTGAGTTTCGGTAAAGAAGGGATGTAATAATAGAGTGAATAGTAATAGATTTTCCAGATCCTGTTGTTCCGGCAATAAGAGCGTGTGGCATTTTTGCTAAGTCTCCAAATATTGCTTTTCCGGAGATACTGCGACCAAGTGCAACAAGAAGGGGTTTTGCACTATTTTTATAAGCTTCATCTGCAAGCAATGTTGCAAGTCCAACAATAGATTTTGCTGTGTTTGGAATTTCGATACCAACTAAAGATTTACCAGGAATTGGAGCCTCTATTCGAAGTGGGTGAGCGGCAAGTGCTAAAGCTAGGTCATTTTGAAGACCGAGTATTTTTGAAAGTTTGACTCCTTCAGCTGGTTTTAGGGCGTAACGAGTGACAGTTGGTCCGACAGTTACTTCATCCATTTCAACCAAGATTCCAAAGTTTGCGAGAGTTCTTTTTATTATTGCAGCATTGCCGCGAATGTCTCCAACTTGCGGGCGACCTTTGTCTCCTTCAAGAAGTGTTAGTGGTGGAAAAGCATATGCCTTGTTTCTTTCTGCGTAAACGATTGCTCGCATATCCAATTCGTCTTCGCCTGACTTCTTTTTCTTTTCAACTTCTTGATTTTTTTGAATTGATTCTGGGATCGAAATTTCTTCTTTCGGTATGTTTGTTGTTATTGGTACTTCTATCGGTTCAATTTTCTTTTTGCCTAGCTTTACATCAACATTTCGAAGTCGATTCCAAAAACTTTGAATTGTGAATTCTGTATCGAATAAAATTATTAGAGATATAAAGAAGGTGGCGGTAAAAACTAAAATAGAGAATCCAACATCAAATAATGTAATAAATGGGTAAGTGACACCAAAGCCAACTATTCCACCAGCTTCTCTTCCAAACAAAAGTGAGATCAATCCAATCCCTGAAGCAAATGTAAAAGCAGAACTTATTGCATGGGCAAGGCCTGTCGCAGGACGTTCTTCTTTTGTAAATGTGATACCAAGTATTAATAGTATTGCTGGTAATATAAAGTACCCAACTTCTCCAAATAGTCTTATAAAAAGATCGTATAAAACCTTTCCGGCAATTCCGGTTTTCCCAAATGCGGATAGTAAGAAAAAGAATACTCCAATATAAGAAAGTATGGCGTAAATGCTTTTTTTAGTTTCACTCTTTAAATATCCTCTTTTGGCTGGACGACCTCTTTTTTTATGGGGTTTTTCTTCCTCCTCTTCTTGGTCATCTTCTAAGTCTTCTTCTTCATTTTTTCTACCTTTATTTTTTGCCATTTATAAATAAATTTTATCACACAATCAAAAAATAGCTTTGTGAATTAAGGGGATTTAATGGTTCGCACTTTACAAATTTTGTAACTTTAAACTTTATAATTATTATGCTTGCCAAAAGGACAGCGAAAACTATAATGAGGTTACACAAAGACATTATCTACAAAAAGACTTATGGAAAACCAAAACGACAAACAAAATAACTTAGATAGCTCAAAAGGACATATCATTCAAAATGATAGTTATTTCATAGAGTTTAGGCCAGACATCAAGGACAAATATCTGTCTTTTATATACTCTAAAGGACAAAAGATACTTTCAGCTGTTTATTTGATAACGGACATTCTAAAAGACGTCGAGCCAATAAAATGGGAAGTTAGAAAACTTTCTGTAAATCTTTTGGGAGATGTTCATAGTTTTACCCATGCAGGAATTCGCGACGAAGAAGATTATAGAAAGATAAAAAGTACTTCAAATCACCTCATTTCAATACTTGTGGTTTTATCAAATAGTGGAGTTATTTCTACTCGAAACATAAAGATAATAATTGAAGAAATCGACAAGATAGTTGCACACGTTGGATCTGTTACAAAAGCAGAACATTCTGCAACTGACGAAGAAAATGAAGTCGTTGAAAAACTTAAAAATCTTTTAGGTGGAAACATAGAAAGGCCTTCGTCTTTCATTAAAGACATGTCTTTTATAAAAGACACTAATGTCCTTAATAAACAACAATCAGAAACAAAAAGCCAAGCTCCAATTTTTAAAAAGACAAACGCAAATTTATTTGTCAAAATAGCTAGAAAAAACGCCATTTTAAATATTATAAAAGACAAACAAGTTGCAACTCTAAAGGACATAGAAGTTGCGTTCCCAGATTTATCCAATAAGACAGTTCAAAGAGAAATAGTGTCTTTAATAGGTGAGGGCCTAATAAAACAAGAGGGAAAAAAACGCTGGGCTAAATATACACTTCCTGGCGTCAGTAATTAGTATATTGGTAGTTAGTAAACTAGTAGTCATGAAGCCATTTGCTAGTAAAATTATAAATACTAATATACCAATTACTAACATACTAAAATACTAATAAATTCTGTAATAAAAACCATCTTCATGCGTCAATATAAGTGTAACGGCGAGGGATTGGATTATTTCGATTTTAGTCGTTCGCACTTTTTATTCAGTTTCCACATATATAAAAATTTGCCTTTTAGCCCTGTTTGCTTATAATGAGCTTACACCGTAGATTGGAGGTTTTATTTTGTGAATTTAACTGATATTTAAGGTGTTTTGGCTTTAACAGAGGTTTAAAAAGAGACGGGTGATAGGATCCGTTGAATTTTGCGCCAATGTCTAAGCCACCTCAATTCGGGGGAAGATCATTGAAAATTAAATAATTCATGGCTTGTAATATAGTCGTTGTTTTTTAGTTTTCAGAATCGAAATATGCGCGCCTCACAACACGTGTATATCCTCCGTATCGGCCCTGTCGACAAGGCAGATAGTGCTCCACTCGAGAGAGTGAAGTATTTATTTAGTTGTGTATTTATTCACACGCTCTCTCTGATAGGAGAGAGACGAAAGCAAACTCGGATGTCAATAAAAGGCAGAAGATGTTTTGCAATGTCTATTTTCAGTGCTGTCGAGCACATATTGAAATTAGGCACATCCTAACTTGTTAGGGTGCTAATTATTTACGATAATTTTTATTATGAAATTTACAAAAGGAATTTTCGCGAGTTTCTTAGTATTCGCATTCGTATTTGCTGCTGCATCAACTGCATCTGCATATACACACATGGGAACACTAAAAATGGGATCAACAGGATCTCAAGTTATGGAGCTACAAAAAGCTCTTAACGCAAAAGGATTCGTAGTTTCAACAACTGGAGCAGGTTCAGTTGGTATGGAATCTACATACTTCGGAGCAAAGACAAAGACTGCAGTTATGGCTTTCCAATCTGCAAATATGTTAACAGCAGACGGTGTAGTTGGTGCTATGACAGGAGCTAAGTTAGCTTCTGCAGTAGTTGTACCAGGACCAGGATCTTCAACAGGTTCTCTATGTCCAAATGGAATGACATTGGCAAGTAATTGTACAATGGCTCCAGGTTCAACAACTCCAACAACTCCATCAGGACCACTAGCTGGAACAGATGGATCAATCAATGACGTTAACGAAATCAGTTCATACAACAACGAAGAAATTGGTGAAGGACGAAATGACGTTAAAGTTCTTGGTTTTGAAGTTGAAGCTACAAATGATGGCGATATCGCAATCAAGTCAGCAAAAGTTAGTGTTACTATCACTAATGCTTCTGGATCAGATAATTTAGATGATTACGTTGATTCAGTTTCGGTATGGATGGGATCAACAAAAGTTGGTTCAGCAGATGCTGGAGACTTTAGTGAAGGATCATCAGGAGTTTGGACAAAGACAGTTACTCTATCAAACCCTGTAGTAAAAGCTGATGATACAGAAAAATTCTACATCTCAGTTGATGCTGCCGGATCATTTGATTCAGGAGATATCGACTCAGAATCAGCTACTTTTGACGTAGATAATCTAAAATTCGTAGATGGTTCAGGTGTTGTTACAACTGAAGATGCATACGATCTAGGATCTATGGATGTTGTAGCAGATTTCGTGTCATTTTCGACTTCAGCTGATATTGAACTTGTAATTTCTACAGCTTCAGATTCACCAGAAGCAGGTGTTGTTATGGTTGATGACTCAACTTCAACAGATGACGTTGTTCTTCTAAAAGGTAAATTGAAACTAGAAGGTGATTCAGATGTAAACATCGATGAATTCCCAGTTTCATTTAGTCCAGTTGGAGCAAACATCAACGTTATAGCTGAATCATTGAAACTTGTTATCGACGGTGAAGAATATACAGAATCAGTTCCATCAATTGCTGACGGAGCTACAGGTTCTGTAACATTCGACAACCTAGATTTCGATCTAAGTGCTGGAGATACAGTAACATTTGAAGTTAGAGCAGATATGACAGATATGGACGGAACAATCTTTGCTGAAGGAGACACTCTAGAAGCAAACGTTACATCTGACAACAGAGATGTTATGGATGTTGAAAACGAGGAAGGTGACCAACTTTCTGATTCATCAGAAAAGTCAGGTACAGCAAACGGTGACGCACAAGAATTCCGAACAGAAGGAATCTCTTTGACACTAGTTTCTACATCTTCTAGTGTTACAGCTGGTAACTCTACAAGTGATGACCTCGGTGAATTCACTATCAAGTTTAAAGTTAAGGCTAATGGTAGTTCAGTATACGTATCTTCACTTGCAGCTGCTTCGCTTACTACAACAGGTACAGGTGCAATTGCTGGTGTTGAAAGATCTGGTACTGCTACAATTGGTGGTGTATCTGTTACAATCGTAAACGATACTGATGATGATTTGACTTCATACGGTAATTTCTTAATTGAAGACGGTGACGAAGAAACATTTATCATGACTACAACAGTTCAACTTCCAACAGCGGGTTCTGCTGGACAATATCGAGCACTTCTACGAGCACTTGACTGGTCTACATCAGATGGTGCAATGTCAGGAGCAGGATACATATCAAATCTTGATTCATTCAAGACAAGTTACAAGGCTCTTAACTAATACTAGTTCTGAACTTATAGCTTGAGTGTAAACTCACAAAAAACCACCCTTTGGGGTGGTTTTTTGTTTTGGGCTAAATATGTATAATGGCACTATGTTTATAGAAAATTTGAAAAGCTCTTTTGTGAAATTTCTTGAGTATGTTACTTATGGTTTTTTTGCCATATTTCCTTTTTTTATATTTAAAAACTTCCTTTATCAAGGGTCTTCTTCTAGATTCTTACTCCTCACTTTGATTTACGCTGTTCTGTCGATTTGTTTTGGATTCTATTTATTCAAGAAAAAAAGCAGAGTTTCTTTTTTGAAATCGCCAATAATATATATATTGGGAATATATATAGTTTATTTATTCATATCTGCTATTTTGGGAGTAGATTTTTATGCTTCTTTTTGGTCACGAGCGGAGAGAACTTCAGGACTTTTTTATATTGTTCATTTAATACCATTTATATTATTTACATCATATTTGTTGGCTCAAAAAGAATCTAGAGAAAAATTAATAAATGTAATTCTTTTATCAAGTGGATTGTTTTCTCTTTTGTCGCTTTTGGGGCATCAGGGCTTTAAGCTGGTTTTTAAAAATAATCCTTATGATGGATTTTTGTTTGGAAACTCTTCGTTTGCGGCAATGTATTTATTGGGCACTTTTCTCTTGTCTATATATTTTGTCTTTAGAAAAGCTAAAGTTAAATGGTTTCAGTATTTTATTCCCTTAATTTTTATATTTAATCCATATTTTTTAAACATAAAGATGTTTAAGGGGCAAGCTACAGGATTTTTGGATTTTATGGGCACGTCCAAGGCTTCAACAATTGCTTTGGTTTTGTCGGTATTTTCTATAATGTTTTTTACTCTTATTTCAAAAATAAAAAATATTAAATTCAGAAATATATCAATTATTTCTGCGGTGATCGTAGGTGTTTTATTTTTAGTTTGGGTGTCTAATTCTTTGTTGCAAGAGGGGGGTATTGTTAGAAAGTTTTATGAAGGTCAATCTACTGCAGCTCGATTATTGGTCTGGAATATATCTAAAGAGTCAATTAAACAAAATCCGTTTACTGGTTGGGGAATAGATAATTTCTACACTGCTTTTCAGAAAAATTTTGATAATAGATTGCTTGAAGAAAGATACGGAAATGAGCCGTGGTTTGATCGAGCACATAATGTGATACTAGATCAGACGGTTGATACTGGTTATTTAGGTATAGTCCTGTATTTGTTGATTTATTTAGTATTGATTTCTTGTTTAACTTACTCACTTATAAAATCTGAAAACAAGGAAGATCGCATTTTGTCTATTATTTTGTTAACTTATTTTTTCGCTCATTTAATGGAGCTTCAAACTGCATTTGATACAACAATATCGTGGACTATGTTCATGTTTATGGTTTCTTTTTCAATAGTGCTTTTTGATAAAATAATAAAATCACAGAAAATTAACACAGAGGTTGAGTTAAGTAATATTTCTAAATATATTTTAGGAAGTTTTTTTGTTGGTTTCTTTGCTTGGTCTTTGTTTGGGGGGATTATACCTTTTTGGAGAGTTCAAAATATAAATGGAGAAATAAGGAAAGTGGGAAGTTCAGAAAAAAGAATTCCTTTGTACGAAAAACTTTTTAAAACAAAAATAGACCCTTTGGGAGTTGTGTGGAGGTCTTCAACTGATTTTGAAAAGAGTATTTCTCAGAATCCAGCTATTTTGGAAGATCCACAGAAAGCAAGAGGTTTATATAAAGAGTTAGAAATATTTGCAGCAGAATATAAAGAATACACAGAAAAATACCCAAATAGTATAAGAGCTTACTTTAATTTGGCAGATATGTATATTTACAGTATGCTTTTTGGTGTAGATAAATTAGATGAAGCAAACCAGGTTTTAGATAAGGCTATTGAAATAAAACCTAATTATCCGCAATCTTATTGGATGAAATCAGTTGTTTATCTATATAAGGGTGATTTTAAAAATGCTAAATTTTATGTTGCCGAAGCAGAAAGAATAAATCCAAATGCTGTAGAGACAAAAAGACTGAGGGCGTACATAGAAGAATCAATAAAAACTTTTCCCGAGATAGATTTATATTTCTTTAATCAAATTTAATATGAAATGTTTAGTAACGGGTGGTGCGGGATTTATAGGTTCAAATTTAGTTGACTCTCTTATTGAAAGAGGCGATGAGGTTGTTATAATAGACAATTTATCTAACGGTAAAAAAGAAAATATAAATCCTAAGGCAAAATTTATTCAAGCTGATATTCGAAATATAAATGAAATCAAAGATTATTTTGAAGGTATTGATTATGTTTTTCATTTAGCAGCTCTGGCTAGTGTTCAGCCATCGATAGAAGATCCTGTTGGTTATAATGAAGTAAATACAAATGGAACATTAAATGTATTGTTGTGTGCTAAAAATGCTGGAGTAAAAAAAATAGTTTATTCTGCTTCTTCGGCTGCTTACGGTGATCAAAAAGTTATGCCGTTAGCCGAGACAATGCCTGCACACCCAATCAGTCCATACGGACTTCAAAAATACGTAGGAGAACTTTATTGTCGAATGTTTTCAGATGTTTACGGTTTACCAACTGTGTCTCTAAGGTATTTCAATGTGTACGGAGAAAGACAGCCAATACAGGGAGCGTACACTTCTGTTTTGGGTATATTTACTCGACAAAGATTAAACAATGAGTCATTAACTATAGTAGGCGATGGTGAGCAAAAAAGAGATTATACAAATGTTGTTGATGTCGTCCAAGCAAATATTTTAGCGGCTGAAAATGATAATGTTCGAAATGGAGAAGTAATAAACATAGGACGAGGGAATAGTTATAGTGTGAATGAAGTTGCTGATATGTTTAGTGGCCCAAAAATTTATTTACCAGAAAGATTAGAGCCGAAAGATTCTTTGGCAGATAATACTTTGGCAAAAAATCTTTTAGGCTGGACTCCTAGTATTGATCTGCCAAAATGGATAGAAGAATATAAATTAAAACAAAATATTAAATAATGAAAATTTTTTATTCAATAACCAAATCTGAAATTGGAGGAGCTCAAACTTATTTGTGGTCCTTGCTTAAACGAGCCAAAGAAAATAATGACGAGGTGGTCGTGATGTCATATCCGGGAGGTTGGCTTGAAGATAAGGTGAAAGAATTAGGTTTTGAATTTATTCCTAATATTTACTATAAAAATAGTTACAATCCGTTTAATCTTTTAAAGGCAATCTTCTTAACAAGAAAAGAAATTAAAAAATTTAATCCAGATATGTTGCATCTAAACAGTGGGGGGGCTGGATTTTTCGGCAGGCTGGCAAATGTTGGACTTAGAAGTAAGGTTGTGTTCACAGCACATGGTTGGAGTTTTACAGATGGAACACCATTATTTAGGAGAATTATTGCGCTTATTGCTGAAAATTTAATCACACCATTTACTGATAAGATTATTTGCGTCTCAGAAAATGACGCAAGATTGGCAAAGAATAAATTAATTTTTAGCACTAGTAAAATAGAAGTGATTCATAATGGTGTAGAAATAAAAACGCAAACAGCAAATCAAGAAAATATTAATAAGATAAAAATACTTTTTGTTGGCAGACTCGAAAGACCTAAAATGCCAGTAGTTATTTTAAGGTCTTTAATGCGACTTACTGACGAAGAGAGAAAATTTTTTAATGTTTCCATTATTGGTTTTGGCTCTCAGGAAAAATTACTTCTTGATTTCATAAATAAAAATGATTTAATAAATTTAGTCACTATAAGAAAAGTAAATTTTGAAGCGGTTTATGAAGAATGTTTAAGTTCAAATTTGTTTATTTTACCAACGGAATGGGAAGGTTTTCCAATGACAATTATTGGAGCTATGAGCGCAGGTCTTCCGGTTCTTGCGAGCAATGTTGGGGGAATAAAAGAGGTAGTTGATAGTAGTGTCGGAAAGTTGTTGTCGAAAGGAAACGATGAGCTAGAGATAGTTCAAGTTTTAAGAAATATCTTGTTAGATAAAAAATGGCTTTCTGTTTGCGGACAAAATGCCAGAAAGAGAATTTTAGATAATTTTTCTGAAGAGGAAATGTGTAATAAAGTTTGGAAGATATATGAACAAGTCTAAAAAAGTTTTAATATTTTCTCACGCCTATTTCCCGAACTGGGTTGGTGGCGCTGAAATTGCTTTAAAAGAAATTACCGACAGGATTCCCAAAAATGAAATTGAATTGCATCTTATTACTCTTGGTGGAAGCGAACCAAAAGAAGAACTTTTGGGAAATATTTATGTTCACAGAATAAAACCATTTGG